>JBAYVO010000015.1:0-20641 GCA_041674545.1 Candidatus Nanopelagicales bacterium
CCAGAGTTGTTCGAGGTCCCACTCCTCCGGGAAACCTTCGGCAGTAGTGGCAATGATGTGCCCGGAGACTGCTTCGTCAAGGAACGTGCGGATCTGGTCTTCAAGGCTCTCGCCGGCGAGCACCCGGTGACGCTCGTCATAGATCACCAACCGCTGCCGGTTCATTACTTCGTCATACTTCAAGACGTTTTTGCGAATCTCAAAGTTCTGGCTCTCGACCTGGCCCTGGGCACTCGCGATTGCCCGCGACACCATCTTCGCTTCGATCGGGACGTCGTCAGGGACATTGAACCTGCTCAGGAACGCTTCCACCATCGCGGCGTTGAAGCGGCGCATCAGCTCGTCCTCGAGCGACAAGTAGAAACGGGTCTCGCCCGGGTCACCCTGGCGACCAGACCGACCACGCAACTGGTTGTCGATCCGGCGCGATTCGTGGCGTTCGGTGCCGAGTACGTACAGGCCGCCCAACTCAGTAACTTCCTCATGCTCGGCGGCAACAGATGCTTCGGCTCGGTTGAGCGCCTCCGGCCACGCAGCCTCGTACTCTTCAGGGGTTTCGACGGGCGACAAGCCCTTCTTTTCTAGCTCAGCAGCAGCACGGAACTCGGAGTTGCCACCAAGCATGATGTCGGTACCACGACCGGCCATGTTGGTCGCGACGACAACCGCACCCTTGCGGCCGGCCTCGGCCACAATCTGGGCTTCACGATCGTGGAACTTCGCGTTCAAGACCTCGTGCTTGACACCCGCTTTGGTTAGCGCTTTCGACAGCAACTCGGACTTCTCAACGCTGACGGTTCCGACCAGAACCGGCTGGCCATGCTCGTGGCGTTCCTTGATGTCGTCAACGACGGCGTTGAATTTTGCCTGCTCAGTGCGGTAGACCAAGTCCGGCTCATCGAGGCGGATGTTCGGCTTGTTGGTGGGAATCGGGACCACGCCAAGTTCGTAGATTTGGCCGAATTCGGCGGCTTCTGTCATTGCCGTACCCGTCATTCCGCCGAGCTTGTCGTAGAGGCGGAAGAAGTTCTGCAGCGTAATCGTGGCCAGAGTCTGGTTCTCGGCCTTGATCTCGACACCTTCCTTGGCTTCAATCGCCTGGTGCAGGCCCTCGTTGTAGCGGCGCCCGGCGAGGATACGGCCAGTGTGTTCGTCGACGATCAGGATCTCGCCATCGATGATGACGTAATCCTTGTCCTTCTTGAAGAGCTCCTTGGCCTTCAGCGCATTGTTCAGGAACCCAACTAGCGGGGTGTTAACCGCTTCGTAGAGGTTCTCCATTCCTAGCCAGTCTTCAGTCTTCTCGACACCAGGTTCGAGGATGCCGACAGTCTTCTTCTTCTCGTCGACCTCATAGTCAGTCTCACGGTCGAGGCGCCTGACCAATTTCGCGAAGTCTGCGTACCACTTCGGCGACTGATCGCTCGGCCCGGAGATGATCAGCGGGGTACGGGCTTCGTCGATGAGGATCGAGTCAACTTCATCGACGATCGCGAAGAAGTGCCCACGTTGGACCATTTCGTCCTTCGACCATGCCATGTTGTCGCGTAGGTAGTCGAAACCAAATTCGTTGTTCGTGCCGTAGGTGATGTCCGCGTCGTAGGCGACCTTGCGCTGGGCCGGCGTCATCGACGACAAGATGCAGCCAACCTTCAGGCCGAGGAAGCGGTGAACCCGGCCCATCCATTCGGAGTCACGTTCGGCGAGGTAATCGTTGACTGTGACGACGTGGACGCCCTTGCCAGCGAGCGCATTGAGGTACGCGGGAAGGGTCGACACGAGCGTCTTACCTTCACCAGTCTTCATCTCAGCGATGTTGCCGAGGTGCAGTCCGGCACCACCCATGAGCTGAACGTCGTAGTGCCGCTGGCCAAGTGTGCGCCGGGCCGCTTCGCGCACTGTCGCAAAGGCTTCCGGCAACAGATCGTCGAGGGTCTCGCCCTCGGCGAGGCGCTCCTTGTATAGGTCGGTGCACTCCCGCAGTTGCGCATCTGACATCTCTTTGAAGTCTTCTTCTAGCGCATTGACCTGTTTTGTCAGCGCCACAAGCTTCTTGAGAGTCTTGCCTTCGCCGGCCCGCATCATTTTGTCGAATAGTCGCACTCGGCCATCGTACGCGTACCCACTGTGAAGCGGCAGGCTGTCCATGCTCCTAGCCCGGAATGACCACTGGACCGAGTCAATCGAGCGGAATTTCGACAAATCGGTAACCGCGCGGTCACTGTTAGTGCATGCTGTCCGAATGCATGATCACCAAAGCTCGGACGTCCCTGAGATCTTTGCCGGCACGATGCAGCTTCAGCCGATCGATGACAGTTCTGAATGCGGCGCTATTGCAGCCCTTGGCAGCGCAGCACGCAAGGCACAAGCCACCTGGGTCGCCCGCGATGCGATCTCAGCAAGGCCACGCGCGTACGTCGCGTTGATCGCAAATGGCACGTCCGCGCGTATTACTTCTGCTCCAGGGATCGTGGGCGACGCCGAAGACGCACGCGTCGCCGCCGATGTGGTCCGGCGCTACGCCACGGCCGAACTCGGCCTCGCGGCCAGCTAGTTCAGCCCCAGCAAGCCTTCCCTGGCGGCTTTGACGACCGCTTCAGTTCTAGTACGCACGCCAAGCTTCTCGTGGACGCTGCGCATGTGGTTCTTGACCGTGTTCTCGCTGATGTGGAGGCGATGTGCCACATCACGGTTCGGCAGTCCATCGGCAACGAGCGTGAGGACCTGTAGTTCACGCTTCGTCAATCCACCGTCGCGCTGCCCCTGATCGGCACGGCGAACGGCCACGGACAATTCGGCAATCAACCGCGACGCCATCTGGCCATCGAGGGCCTTCTGCCCGGCGAGAACCTGGCGAATTGCCAAGACCACCTCATCTAGTGAGGCGTCGCGCGAGATCACACTCGACATGCCCAGCCGAACGAAGTCGGCCGCAGACAGGTCTGACTGTGGATCGAGCAGCACAACGAGGCGAGACGCCTCATCTGACTCCAGGACAACACGCGCGAGCCCGAGCGCGGCATCCATGCTGGCACCGACACCTAGCACCACCACCTCTGGCCGGTAGTCGGCCATCTCCGCGGGGAGTACCTCCTTGCGAGACGACGACATAAAGGCGTTGACGCCAATTTCGTCTCGCAGCAAGGAGGCCAACCCACGCGCTACCAGTGGCTGTGGATCAACAATCAGCACATTCGCGCGAACCGACGGTGCCATCTGGCAAGCCTACGGTGACTGCTGCTCGCCTCAGCTGTTGACTTCTGGTGCCTTGATCCGAATCAGCCCATAGTCGTAACCGCGGCGGTGGTAAACCACTGCAGGCGCACCCGATTCCACCTCCTGGAAGAGGAAGAAGTCGTGCCCGACTAGTTCCATCTCCGTCACGGCCTGTTCGATGGTCATGGGCACGGCCGGGTGAGTCTTGTCGCGAACGACGACCGGACCGGATGCGTAGACCTCGTCGGCATCAGCCTGGTAGGTGTCGGTGTGGCGATCATCGTCGACCTCTTTGGCCTCCACTGCCGCTTCAGCCTTGATTTCTGATGGCTTGCGATGGTTCGCGCCACCCTTGACGATCTTGGCTTTGTCGTGTGCCCGGCGCAGGCGCTCTTCGAGGCGACCAGCGGCCAGGTCCAACGCGCTGTACTTGTCGGCTGCGCTGGCCTCTGCCCGAATCACTGGGCCTTTGCCGCGGCAGGTGAGTTCTACTTCGAAGGCTCGATCAGCCAGGCGCGGATTCGATTCCTTTGACAGTTCGACATCAACTTGCTGGATCGGCTGCCCAAAGCGCTCAACGCGTGCAAGCTTTTCACTCGCCTGTTCCCGGAACCTCGACGAAACATCGACGTGGCGACCCCGAACGACAATCTCAACCTCACTCATAACCTGCGTCCCTTCTCTGTTCCGCCTTGGCGGATTCGGTGTACGAAGTCTTGAGTCGGCACCCACCCGGCCGACCTGGTCTTCGACCCCACACTTGCCTGCTGCAGGTGCCGCGCATCGCTGCGACGTTCACCCAACTCCCGTTGACGCTGGCCATCGTGACCGGCGGCGGGGCAGGACTTACTTCTAAGCCGCACCGTGATCAGCCGCACGCTGCGGACCGAAGTCCAAACGTACGACCTTACGTGGACCGTTTTGCCTGCGACTGGCATCGGCTTGCCACTCAACACCAAACGGTGCTGAGTGACGCAACCACGGACCCGGGCGGGTGCCACACCCCAACGCTACCGCTGCCGAGCCCCGCAGGTTTACCCCACTCACCCACCTGCCCTCGTGTCGCCGAGGAAACTGCTATGTCCTGTTGGCTGCGACCGCAGCACCCACCACAAACACCCCCGCTCGTCGCAGTGCAGCAGTCGCGGCCAAGATCGTCGCGCCCGTTGTTAGCACATCGTCAACAACAAGAATTGGCACCTCGTACAGCGCCCGCTGTTGGCGTACGTAGAACCGCCCCTCGACGTTGTGCAAGCGCTGCTCGCGCGCCAACACTTTCTGGTTCGTCGGCGGTGCCCGCAGGTGTAGTGCATCAACCACGAATGCCCTAGTCGGCTCACTGTGCAAATGCGCCAACGACGCTCGCACCATCGAGCCGACGACATCGGTCCCAGCCACCCGCCGCGTTCGCGGGCCGGAATGAATCAATGCCACGCCGAGACGTTCACCTGCGCGGCCGTCCGCCAACGCCGCTGCCACGGCACGCGCGTGCATCACCCCGAGGAGTTCAAGAAACTCTCGGTGACCAGTGCGTTTGGCCGCAAGCACAGTGCGTTGGACAATCCCCTCGTACGACGCCCCCGACCACGCAGCGATCGGTACATCCGCAACAAGTTGGGCTGAGGCTGGCGCGGTCAGCAGTCGGCGGCAGGCAGGACAAACCCGCATGCCCATGGCGCCACAGCCCACACATGCGTGCGGAAGTGCAAGCTCAAGAATCCCCATGCACCGAGACTGCCAAGAATGAAGGTGCCCGCGGCCGATCGCGCGCACACGTTGTGGAAAGCCACGGCGATCACCTTCGTGTGGACAAGAAACTACGTCAACGAAGCCGCAAAGATCTCCGAAATTGACTCGTCGAGCTGCGCGTCAAACTCTGCAGACGTTTGATCCACACTCAGCCCTTCAGTCAGCGCGCGAGAGAAGCTCGCAATCACCCCACGTTGGCGGGACAGCCGCGCATCGGCATCCGTGCGGCTGTACCCGCCGGACAGTGCGACAACTTTCAGGACCTTCTCATGTTCAACAACCTCACGGTAGAAGTCGTCATGCTCAGGCAAGGTCAGCTTCAACATCACCTGGGTTCCATCAGGGAGGTTGGCAAGTTGCGCCGCGATGTTCTCCTTGAGTAGCGACTCACACTCACTCTTGGTGGTGGAGTGAATGTCGATCTCCGGTTCAATGATGGGGACGAGCCCACCAGCAAGGATCTGGTCGGCGAATTCAAACTGCTGACGGACCACTTCTCGGATCCCATCGCGGTCAGCGTCTTTGATGACCGAACGCATCTTGGTGCCAAAGATGCCCTTGGCGACTCCCCGCGCAACCAAGTCCGACAAGCCTGGAATCGGCTTCATCAGTTGGACGCCAGCGTGCTCGTCAGCCAAACCCTTGTCCACCTTGAGAAGCGGGACGACGTTCTTCACGTTCCAGAGGTAGTCGGCGGTTCCTCGGCCCGCAATTTCACGATCCATCGTCATCTCAAACAAGATGGCGGCAAGAATCCGATCACCACCGAATGCGGGGCTCGTAATGATCCTGGTTCGCATCTGGTGCACGAGGTCGAACATTTGCTCGTCATTTGAGTAGCGGTCAGCACCAATGCCATAAAGCGCGAGTGCCTTTGGGGTACTGCCGCCACTCTGGTCTAGCGCGGCGAAGAAGCCCGGGTCATGAGCAATCTTGTTGTATTGATCGGAATGCACGTATGGATCCTCTCGACCTGACTACGGTGACCTCCGATGAAGAGTTCCACACCTGTGGCCACCGTTGTCACTTGAACAGCGCAGGTGTCGGGCCGTCAGGAGCCCAGTAGGAGCAGTAAGCCGATTCCACCGACCGCGTTGTTCACCATGTGCGCAACGATCGCGGTGGTCACGCTGCCCGTATGCCAACGCGCAAAGCCCAGCACTAGACCGATCGCGAACAGCAACGGAAACCGGACCGGTTCGCCGTGAAATAACGCAAAGACGGCCGCTGACAAGATCACCGTCAGAATCGGCCACATCTTGAACTTCGCGAGGCTCGTGAAGATCATTCCGCGGAAGGCGATCTCTTCGGCGATCGGGGCGCCGATCACCACACAAATCACGAACGCGATCAAAACTGCGGGCTCGGCCTTGAGGCTCTCGCCGACCTCACCCGCGGACGAGTTGAAGTCACCTTGAATCATCTGCGTAATCAAGCCGACGACGATCGCTGCGAAGAGTGCGCCTACGCCGTAGAGCAGCCCCCACGCGATGTCGCGCCACGACCACCGAAGACCCAAGTCAATCCTGATCCCGTTGCCTTGGACCTTGGACAGCAGCGCAGGCCAACCGATGAACGCAAGCCACGGGGCCACCTGCACGAAGATGATTCCCCAGCCAACGGGGCTTTCAGTCCCGCCAACCGCCAAGAACGCAGCGATGCCGAACACGAAGTACAGCACGATCAAAATGACTGAGTCGCCAAACCACCAGTTGAAGCTCCTCAGCGGTTTACCCGTCCACGTGCCGGCCTGCTCTGACCTGACCGCGTCGACCAAGGTGATCGGCGCTGCCGGGTAGAGCAGCGGTGACTCAACTGGGGCCAGTTGTGCCGTCATCGGGAATCCCGGTGGCGGATTTGCTGGGCCACCCCATCCTGGTGGAGCAGGCGGTGGGGGCGGCGGGTAGGCCCCAGTTGGTGGCGGCGGCGGAGGTACCGGAGGTGGCGGGTACGACCCTGGTTGCGCGGCTCCATGGTGCGGTGGCGGGTAGCTGCCGCCGCCATCCCCTGACTGTGGCGGCGGTGGCGGCGGTGGTCCCGCTTCGTTACTCATGACTGCAGCGGCGCCTAGTAGCGGTAATGCTCTGGCTTGTACGGACCTTCAACCGGAACCCCGAGATATTCGGCTTGTGCTTTGGTGAGTTCGGTGAGCTTCACCCCAAGCGCATCAAGATGTAGCCGAGCCACCTTTTCATCGAGGTGCTTTGGCAGCGTATAGACGCCGAGCGGGTACTGATCGAGGCGCTCATGCAATTCGATCTGCGCAAGCACCTGATTGGTGAAGGAATTCGACATTACGAACGACGGGTGGCCGGTGGCGTTTCCGAGGTTCAACAGGCGTCCTTCACTCAGCATGATGATCGAGTGACCATCTGCAAAGATCCACTCATCAACCTGCGGCTTGATGTTGTTGCGGGTAATCCCCGGCTCGCCTTGCAGCCCAGCGATATCGATCTCATTGTCGAAATGGCCGATATTGCCGACAATCGCCTGGTGCTTCATCTTGCGCATGTCCGAGACGTTGATGACGTCGAAGCAGCCAGTCGTGGTCACGAAGATATCCGCTGTCTCCACAACATCCTCGAGAGTGGTGACCTGGTAGCCATCCATCGCCGCTTGCAGTGCACAGATCGGGTCAACCTCGGTCACGATCACGCGCGCACCTTGACCGCGCAGTGATTCCGCAGAACCCTTGCCGACGTCGCCGTAGCCACAAACGACGGCGACCTTGCCGCCGATCAGAGTGTCGGTTGCTCGGTTGATGCCGTCGATCAACGAGTGGCGGCAGCCGTACTTGTTGTCGAACTTACTCTTCGTCACCGAGTCATTGACGTTGATCGCTGGGAATAGCAGCTTGCCGTCCCGCATCATTTCGTAGAGGCGGTGAACACCCGTCGTGGTCTCCTCGGTTACTCCCTTGATGCCATCAGCAATCTTCGTCCAACGGGTGGGGTCTTCGGTCAGCGAGCGCGCGAGCACTGACAACACGACCGCAAACTCTTCGGAATCGGCACCGGCCGGATCTGGAACGGCGCCTGCGAGTTCGTATTCCTTGCCCTTGTGTACGAGCAAAGTGGCGTCGCCGCCGTCATCAAGAATGAGGTTCGGCCCGGTGTTCCCGTCTGCGTCCGCCGGCCAGATGAGCACCTGCTCGGTGCACCACCAGTACTCCTCGAGCGTCTCGCCCTTCCAGGCATACACCGGGACACCCTGTGGATCGTCGGGCGTGCCGTTGGGGCCAACTGCGATCGCTGCTGCTGCGTGATCCTGGGTCGAGAAAATGTTGCAGCTTGCCCATCGGACATCGGCTCCAAGTGCGGTGAGCGTCTCGATCAGCACAGCCGTCTGCACCGTCATGTGCAGCGATCCAGTGATACGAGCACCAGACAGCGGCTTCGACTCACCGAACTCCTCGCGCATCGCCATCAACCCTGGCATTTCGTGCTCCGCCAACTTGATCTCCTTGCGACCAAATTCTGCGAGCGACAGGTCAGCGACCTTGAAGTCAGCCATTCTTTTCCTCTGTTTCGGTGAGATCGTCGTTGGTTGTGAGCACAGTGGACGCCTCGCTGTGGGCCGACGCGCCCTGATCCTTGTAGCGATCGAGGTCTGGTTCTAGGTAAATGTACGTTGCGGTGGGGACAACTTCACGCACCCGCCTCTCGGCCGCGTCGATTGCGTTTGCTATCGCGGCGGCCGAATCATCACCGTTTACCGCGATCTTTGCCGCCACCAAGATGTCATCTGGGCCCACATGCAGGGTGCGCAAGTGGATGATTCGCTCCACGTCGTCACCTGCTTCTAGTGCAACCCGGATCTGTTCCTGCTCCTCGGGCATCGCGCCTTCCCCGATCAACATGCTCGACATCTCCAGGGAGAGGAACACCGCGATGACGAGCAACAACATTCCGATCATCGTGGAACCGATGCCGTCCCACACACCTGAGCCTGTGACGATCGACATAGTGACGCCAGTCAGGGCAAAGACCAAACCGATGAGCGCGCCGAAGTCCTCGAGAAGGACCACCGGAAGCTCGGGCTGGCGTGACTGCCGGACGAATCGGAACATTGACTTGCGACCGCGCGCCTTGTTCGCTTCCTTGACAGCGGTGCGGAAAGAGAAGCCCTCCAACACCATCGCCACCAGGAGGACACCGATTGCCCACTGCGGATCGTGTAGCGGTTCCGGGTGTTGAATCTTGTGAATGCCCTCGTAGACCGCGAAGAGTCCACCGACCAGGAACAAGATGATCGAGACCACGAAGCCGTATACAAATCGCGTTCGGCCATAGCCAAACTGATGCTGATCGTCGGCCTTGCGTTTGGCGCGGTGACCACCGACGAGCAGCAGTACCTGATTGAACGAGTCAGCGACAGAGTGGATCGCCTCGGAGAGCATTGAACTCGACCCAGTGACGAAGAACGCGACGAATTTGGCGATAGCAATTCCGACATTTGCACACAGCGCTGCTACAACAGCTTTCACTCCGCCCTCGGTACTCACTGAGCGGCCGGCCGGGCAATTACTGCTGCCCCGGTAGTGAACAACGTCAGATCACCTTCGCTTGCCAGCACCGCCACCGCTTGTCCCTGCTCGAGGTTGAGCTCGGCACCATCCACGGTGACCGACACGGAACTACTCACGGCGAGGACAAGTCGATAGTCGCCTGACGGCGCGGTAAACGAGCCGTCACCGATCCAGTCCACCACGAACGGCGCACCCTGCGGCGCGTAATGCCGGTGCTGTCCACCACTGGGCAACGTCACTGGATCGCCGGTCATCGGTTGCGGGCTCAAGGCCGGATCGAGCGCTTCAAGTGCTTCATCCACCGCAATTGTCTTAGGCGTCAACCCCATCCGAAGCACGTTATCGCTGGTTGTCATTACCTCGACCCCAGTCCCACTGATGTAGGCGTGAACGACCCCCGCCGGAACGAACACCGCCTCGCCTTCCGCCAGCACCCGCTGATCCATGAGAACCGCAACCAACACCCCTGGGTCACCTGGATAGTTGCGCGTCACGGTGGCGAGCGCCTCAACGCCGCCCGGCGCCAAGCCAGCCGCTGCGGCGGCGGATGGCACTCGTTTGGTCAACTCTGCGAGCTCAACGGGGTCAATGGCGAGCAGGTGCCGGATTGCAGGCTTGAGGTCCCCGGTGTCAACGAGGTCAGCAGCACCGACCGCACTCCCGCCCACCGCACGCAAAATTGCGCCGGCTAGTGCGGGGTCGCGCATACCCTGCAGGACCGAGAACGGACGTACGGCAATCAGCATTTCAGTTTTCGCAAGCCCGTCGGCAAGGAGCTTCGGCAGGCCCGGGTCGGCTTCCTGAGCTGCGAAATTGCGTTCGGCCTGATCTGCTGGCGGGTGGATCTGAATCGACAGAGGCCGAGCGGCAGCAAGCAATTTCACTAATACTGGCGCATCTGCCGAGGTAACGACGTCCGCGAGGGTTCCTGGTTGGTCAACGAGTGCCGAGGGACCATTCACGTGTGCGCCGTACCAGAGTTCCGCTTCGGGATCGGGCGCGTCACCAGCAGCGACAGCTTCATCGGTGCCCCCGCGCCATGCCGATAGCCCGGCAGGAATCCCCCACGCGTAGTTCTGCAAATACCCGGAAATTCGGTACACGACCACTCCTCATGGTTCCGATTGACAGGTCAGTGCGCGCCAGCGCTAGCGAACGCGCCCATCAAGTTCGTTAGCGGCCGACATCGGATCAACACCGAGTGCCAAACCTGCATAGATACTGGCAAAGTCGCAGACCCCAACGAGGGAGGCAAGCCGAGTGAGAGCGTGTGACCCACTCGCCATCAGCACATTGGTGGGTACGCGTCGCCCTTCGGCCAACTCGACCGCCGCGGATGCCAACGCCGCCGTCTCTGGATGTTCACCGGAGTCGCGAAGCAACATGAGGCGCAATTTGGTCTGCGCCTCAGGTTGTTCCACTCGATCACGAAAGATGTCATCAAGGTCCGCTTGACCAGCCCGCGGTCCTGCCAGCAGCACTGACTGAGTGCGTGCTGCTTCGGGCAGCGTTCCGACGACCGACGGTAGTCCGGCGTTTTCTGCGAGTTGGCGAGCGAATCGCTTCGCGGCGACTGAGCCGACATCGCCTGTGCCCCACAGCATCGGCAGCGACAACGCAACATCAACGGCGAGCCGTTTTGCATCGTTGACCACCGAGTCGCGCATTGGCGAACAAGTATCTGCGATCTCGTCAAGCACTCGGGCCGCGGCGTCCACGGCGGCGTCGGCATCGTCTACGAGACCGAGCCCACCGGACATGAGGACCAGCGGCGTAGCGAGGCTCCACATGAGCGTTCGTGCACGCCACGTCCCGGAAACTGTTGGGACGCCTACGGGAACGCTCGCGGCGCCGCGGGTTTGCTCTGCGAGGTAGGCCAAGGGCGTGCGGTCCGGCGACACAACAACGAGGCGACATCCACGGCGCGCTGCTTCGGCCGCGACAGCAAGAGTCTCTGGGGTTCTACCTGATCCGGATACGGCAACCACGAGGTCGGTCGGCCCAACCCAGCCCGGCAGCGATGGCCCGCCAAACGTCATAACGGGGACCGGTGAACCCGAACCAGCAACTGCGGCCAGGATGTCGCCGGCGGCACGTGACCCACCGCCGCCAACCACAACGACCGCGTGCGGCCGACCATCGTCGGCAATTCGTTCGATCACCTCAGGCGTGGTGAGCGCGGCCGCTGCCCGCATGCTGGCGCCAGCGCTGGCGGTCATCGGCAACAGTTGCCGTGAGTCCGCTGCAATGAGCGCGTCGACATCGTCGAGCAGCGCGTCGTCAAGATCCATTGACGGCCGGAAGTGCATCGTCTAGCAGCATCACAGGTATGCCGTCACGGATCGGGAATCGCAACCCGCACTCCGTGCAGACGAGTACATCGCCCTCCTGAGTAACAGGCGCGTGGTGGTCAGCGGGGCACGCAAGAATCTCGAGCAGTTTGGGGTCTAGTTGAGCCATGGCGTCACCCTACGCGCCAGCCCGCTCACGATCAGGCAGTGTCCCCGTTGATGAGCGCAAGAACATCGTCACGGACCTTGGCCATCTGAAGTTGGTCGTTAGCCTCGACGTTGAGGCGCAAGAGTGGCTCGGTGTTCGATGGACGCAGATTGAACCACCAGTGATCGGCCGCAACCGTCATGCCGTCGAGGGTGTCGATGGAGATGCCATCTTGACCTTCGTAGACGGCGCGCACCTTCGCAATGCTCGTTGCGGCGTCAGCGACAGTCGTATTAATTTCACCGCTGAGCACGTACCGGTCAAACGGTTTGAGGAGCGCGGACAGTTTCGCCCCGGCAGGCTGGTGACCTAGGTAGCTCAGCACGTGCAGTGCCGCGAGCATGCCAGAGTCTGCACGCCAGAAGTCACGGAAGTAGAAGTGCCCAGAGTGCTCACCACCAAAGACTGCACCTGTTTCCGCCATGGTCGCTTTGATGAAAGAGTGTCCAACTCGAGTGCGAACGGGTACCCCGCCGTTCTCCACGATGACCTCGGGAACCGCGCGGCTAGTAATCAGATTGTGAATGACAGGTGCACCGGGCGCCTTTGCTAGCTCCAGCGACGCGATAAGTGCGGTCAACGTGGACGGATCAACGATTTCACCGCGTTCATCAACAACGAAACACCTGTCTGCATCGCCGTCAAACGCCAGCCCAAGATCAGCGCCATGTTCGATCACCGCACGCTGAGTGTCGCGAAGATTCTCTGGGTCGATCGGATTTGCCTCGTGGTTCGGAAAGTTCCCGTCGAGTTCGAAGAACAACGGGATGATGTCGAGGGGCAGGTCGTTGAGCACTGCTGGTGCGGTGTACCCCGCCATGCCGTTGCCGGCATCGATGACTACCTTCAGCGGGCGAATCTGTTCGATCCCGACAAGATGGCGAAGGTACTGCGCGTACGGCACCAGCATGTCTTCGTCTCGGACGTAGCCGGCAGGTCCATCAAACTGAGGCACGCCATCGATGACCATCTGCTTGATTGCAGCGAGGCCTGTGTCTTGCCCGACTGGTGAGGCACCAGCACGGCACAGCTTGATTCCGTTGTACTGCGCGGGATTGTGGCTAGCAGTGAACATTGCTCCCGGCAGACCAGTTGATCCAGAAGCAAAGTACATGCCGTCGGTGGAGCACAACCCGATCCGAACAACATCACATCCCTGTTCAGTGACTCCATCGGCGAATGCCGCAACCAGATCTGGACCAGACGGACGCATATCGTGACCGATAACAACGGCCCCGGAGCCGCCATCGCGGGCAGCGGCCCCGATCACTCGAACAAAAGCTGCACCAATATCGTGCGCGAGAGCGGCATCGAACTGGTCTGGGACGACGCCACGAACGTCGTAGGCCTTGATTACATCGTCGAGGGAGCGCATTGCTCCACCTTAATCGCTAGGCGGCCTGGATAGATCGGTGGGCGCACGCCGCACTGCCCGCAACAACTGATTATTCGACGTTGCGCAGCACGCGCAGGTGTCCCTTGCGCGAGACTTCCACCGTGTTCGGAGCGCTCACTGGTTCTGGTGCGGCTACTGCTTCCTCGCGCGGGCGGGCGGCTTCGCGAACGGCGTTCGCAAGTGCCTCAATGTCATCACTGGACGGCTTCAGAGCGTCCGGATCGGGTTCAAGTCGAACGATTTCCCAGCCCACCGGAGCAGTGAGGCGCTCGCTGTGCTTTTGGCAAAGGTCGTAGCAATGGGGTTCTGCGTATGTGGCCAGTGGGCCGACGACTGCGGTGCAGTCGGAGTAGATGTAGGTCAAGGTGGCAACTGCCTGCCCTGCGCAGGACGGCTTCGAACACACCCTCTGTCGACTCACGTTGCGAACGGTACTGCGCTATTGCTCAACAATCGAGCATTGCCCCCGCAATTCACACATTTGTGTCAATCGCGGCGTGGGTCATAGTCGGGATCAATCTGTGCGGGCGAGAGTCCGAACAGTTCGGCAACAAGCTCAGTGACCGTATCGTTCACAAGATCCTCACGTTCGGTTCCCGCCCGGGCGCGCAACTCAAGTGGGCGCCGATGCAGAATCAATGCCGCCGATTCCCCATTCACCGCCGGGCGCAGTCGACCGAGCGGAATGGGATCCGGCGAGCCATCCCGACGCTCACGAAGCGGAACTTCCTCGACGCGAATCTCGACATCGGCAAGTTCGGGGTATGCCCGCTCAATGCGCTCGACCGAACTGAGGACCAACTCGTCAAAGCGGGCGGCGCGACTACGGGAGATCGGCATCGTTGCTGGCGTCAGTGTGCCGCGCAGGCCGCGACCGTGTAAGTCGCGGCGCTTACGGGTCGGCCGCGGGATGGGGCCCGACGAAGAACGCTGTGTCACGGGCCAACCGTAGCTTGCGAAAGGCCCGCACCAAGGATCTGGTGCGGGCCTTCACGCGGGGGAAGGAAGTGCGTGATGCGAGCAGGTGTTTCGGTATCCGCCGGGTTGCGCAGGTAGGAGGGGGAAGGCAACCCGTCGGATGTGGGGGTCTAGGCAGTGAGCTTCTTCAGGCGGCGGCGCTCACGCTCGGAGAGTCCGCCCCAGATACCAAAACGTTCGTCGTTCTCAAGTGCGTAGTCGAGGCATTCGACCCGAACTTCGCAGGCCATACAGACCTTCTTGGCTTCACGAGTTGATCCGCCCTTTTCCGGGAAGAACGCCTCCGGATCGGTCTCGGCACAGAGTGCCTTTTCTTGCCAGCCGAGTTCTTCAGCTTCTTCTAATGGGAGTCGATCAAAGTCTTCCACCGCGAATTCCCTCCTGGGGGGTTTACTGGAGTGTCATCGCTCGGGTCCACTTCCCCGTAGTCCGAACAACAACGGTGTAAGTACACGTGTGGAAGGTACTTCGCGTCAAGCGGAATGCCATATCTGGTGATGAATGAGCCTTTTCACCACTACAGATGGCCCGAACGGACGATCTGTGGCTATTTGTGTTGTGCGCCGAACACGCTAGGAGTAGGCAGCATCACCGCAGCGTGACCAGGCCGGGGTGCTTTCGCCCCATTTTGATCGCTTTTGTCCATTGATTCGTCGCTGACGACGCCATACGTTGTCGTACGCTGCCGAGCGGGGCGACCAGCAAGTTCAGCGATACCGACAAGTTCGGCTGGTTGAACTGACGATCCGAACTCTGATCCAGCCATTCGAGAGATCGTTTCCTCCATGAGGGTGCCGCCGAGGTCGTTCGCGCCAGCAGCCAAGAGTTCGGCGCAGCCCTGCGGTCCAAGCTTGACCCACGACACCTGAATGTTGTCGATGGCTTCGTGCAGCATCAGGCGCGACATCGCCGTCACCGCCACATCCTCGCGGTGAGTTGAACCCGGTCGCGCCACACCAGCGAGATAGAGCGGTGCGTTGTGGTGAACAAACGGCAGCCCAACAAACTCTGTGAAACCCCCTGTGCGCGCCTGCAGTTCACGCAGGAGGCGCAAGTGCCTGACCCAGTGGATCGGGGCATCCACGTGCCCGTACATCATCGTGGAGCTACTAGGCAGTCCCACGTCGTGTGCGGTCGTGACCACGTCAATCCACGCCTGCGTCGGCAGTTTGCCCTTCGTCAGAATCCACCGGATCTCGTCGTCCAGAATTTCGGCCGCCGTGCCAGGGATGGAGTCCAGCCCGGAGGCCTTCGCTTCTACGAGCCACTCGCGGATTGACATCCCGGAGCGGGTCGCACCGTTGACGACCTCCATCGGACTGAACGCGTGCAAATGGATATCGGGTTGGCGCTCCTTGACAACCCGCGCGAGGTCAAAGTAGGCAGTCCCAGGAAGGTCCGGGTGGATCCCGCCCTGCATGCAAATCTCTGTCGCCCCCGCGACCCACGCCTGATCCACCCGCGCGCCAATCTCCGCGGGGCTCAGCGTGAAGGCATCGGCATCGGTTTTCCGTTGCGCAAACGCACAGAACCGACACCCGGTATAACAAACGTTGGTGAAGTTGAGGTTTCGGTTGACCACATAGGTGACGTCCTCGCCGACCACATCGACCCGGACAGCATCGGCAATTCGCGCCAGTTGTCCGAGCGCTTCGCCCTCGGCGGACATCAACGCCACGGCGAGCGCCTCATTGCCCGGATCTGCCAATGCGGCCGGGTTGTCGGCCGCTAGCCGGAGGCCCGCCCCAACATCACCGGTGAAACGCGCCTGCCGCGACCGCTTGGCAGCAGCGTTCACCTGTTGCCAGTCGCCGTACACGTTGTCGAAGTCGCCGCGACGGTCTTCGGTTCGCCCGAGCTCGTCAATTTCGGCGTTGAGGTTGGTGCGTCCGCCCGCTTGGACAGCAGCGAAACTCTGGTAGTCAGCATCACGAACCTGCCACCTCATCCCCCGCGGCGCTGCATCCGGGTTGGCCAAACCAACAAGGTCGGCGAGCGCAGCGATGTGCGGCTGCACGTGCGGGTCGGACCAGCCTGGACGCGTCACGTACTCCGGGTGCGCGGTAAGGCGAGGGACAAGATTGAATCCGGCGGCGGCGGTGACCTCCTCAAGCACGTCGAGATGCGGCCACGGGCGTTCTGGGTTGACGTGGTCGGCTGTGACCGGGCTAACCCCGCCCCAATCGTCAACACCTGCGTCGAGAAGCCGTCCCAATTCTTCGACGTCCGTGAGGTTCGGCGGCGCTTGGATCCTGATTCGCGGGCCTAGCACTATTCGGGTGGTCGCGATTGCGGCCAAATATGCGGCCCCGTCGAGGTCGTCGTCGCGAGCCATCGCAGTTTCCGGCTTGGACCGGAAGTTCTGGACAATGACTTCCTGGATGTGCCCGTAATCGCGCGCGATGCGGCGTATCGCGCGCATCGATTCGATCAGCTCCGACGGGGTCTCGCCAATGCCGACCAGCAGGCCGGTAGTAAACGGGATCGCTAGGCGACCTGCGTCCTCGAGCACTCGCAAGCGGACTGCCGGGTCTTTGTCTGGCGAGCCGTAGTGCGCTTCACCTGGTGTCTGAAACAGCCTGGTTGACGTCGTCTCCAACATCATCCCCATGGACGGTGCCACCGGACGCATCTGCGCAAGTTCGTCCCACGACATCACCCCAGGGTTCACATGTGGCAGCAGGCCGGTCTCTTCGAGGACCAATATCGACATCGCGCGCACGTACGCCAGTGTGGAGTCGTATCCACGTTGATCGAGCCACTCCTGAGCCGCGGGCCAACGGGTTTCGGGCCGGTCGCCAAGGGTGAATAGCGCTTCGAAGCACCCGGCGTCGGCTCCTGCACGTGCAATTGCGAGCACCTCGTCAGGTTCGAGGAACATCGACTCGCCTCGGCTGCGCAGCGCGGCCGGTGATGCCACAAACGTGCAGTAGTGGCAACTGTCCCGGCACAACCGGGTGAGGGGGATGAACACCTTGGGTGAGTACGTGATGATCGGCCCGAGACCACGCGATTCCATGCCTTGGCGCCGCAGTTCTGCAGCAACCGCCAGCAGTTCATCAAGCTGGGTGTCGCGTGCGAACAACAGCGAACGTGCTTCCCCGTCGTCGAGGGAAAGTCCTCGCCTAGCTCTGCTGATCGCCCGCGTGATCTGAGCGGGCGTCGGCACCTGTTCCTCGGTCTCGCCCGTCCTCATGCTGCCCACGGACTAGAGCGTAGGTGACAACTGGAAGGATCGTCGCCATGCAGGTAACGGTTCTCGCAGGCGGCATTGGCGCCGCACGATTCCTCCAAGGCTTGATCAGCGCCACCGGTAGCACTCACGAACAACCCACGGTCACCGTGGTCGGGAACACGGGAGACGACATCCGCCTGTTCGGATTGCAGATCTGCCCTGACCTCGACAGCGTGATGTACACCCTCGGCGGCGGGGCTGACACTGAGCGTGGCTGGGGCAGGGCGAATGAGTCATTTACGGTGCTTGAAGAGCTCCGGAACTATGGCGCAAAACCCGAATGGTTTGGGCTCGGCGATCGAGACATCGCCACACATCTGGTCAGGACCCAGGCTCTCGATGCCGGCTACCCACTTTCCAGCGTCACCGCAGGCCTGGCTGCCCGGTGGCAATTACCCATCACCTTGACGCCGATGACCGACGATCGAGTTGAAACTCACGTCGTCATTGATGATCCCGATACAGACGCGCCTGCTGCAATCCACTTCCAAGAGTGGTGGGTGCGACATCGCGCCGCGCTAGCTGCCCGGGAGTTTGTATACGTCGGAAGTGACACGGCCAAGCCCGCGCCGGGGGTTATTGAGGCGATTACCGCCGCAGATGTCGTGATCTTGCCCCCGTCTAACCCGGTGGTCTCGCTGGCGCCGATCCTGGCGGTGCCAGGCATCCGCAATGCGCTTACCCACACTGCGGCACCGGTTGTCGGCATCTCACCCATCGTCGGATCGCGACCGGTCCGCGGGATGGCCGATGCGTGCCTGACCGCGATCGGCGTCGACGTCAGCGCGGTGGCTGTCGCCGCGCACTATGGGTCACGCGCAAGTGGCGGGTTACTCGACGCGTGGATCATCGACGACGAAGATGCCGACCACGTCGCGGCCATCAGAGCGTTAGGCCTGCGAGTCGAACATCTTGACACCATCTTTGCCAATGCTGGAGTCGCCCAGGAGGTCGCAATTCGAGCGCTCGAACTTGCCGGAGAACTCACCACATGAGCGCTCACGCTATTCAGATTGTTGGTGTCGAAGGCATCGGCGAGATTGGACCGTCTTCAGACTTGGTGGCCGAAATTGCTGCTGCCGTGCGCGCCGTGACGTGGCCAGATGGAACTGTTGGTGTGCAACCAGGAGACATCATCGCCGTGACCAGCAAAATCGTGAGCAAGGCAGAGTCACGGACGCTGAACGCCGACGACCGCGAGGCTGCCATCGACTCCCAAACCGCGCGTGTGGTCGCCACGCGTGAAACACCTACCGGTCAGCTACGGATCGTCGCAACGCATCACGGCTTCGTCATGGCTGCCGCGGGGGTTGATGCATCCGAAGTCGAGCCCGGCACCGTCCTCCTGCTGCCAGAGAACCCAGACGAGTCAGCCAGGCAGTTGCGTGACGGACTCAGTTCAACCCTGGCCGTCAACGAGCTCGGCATCCTGATCACTGACACGTTTGGGAGACCCTGGCGTCAAGGGCAGACCGATGTTGCCATCGGTGCCGCTGGACTCGAAGTGTTGACTGACTATCGCGGTCAATCGGATCGATACGGCAACCAACTGAGCGCAACGATCTCGGCAGTCGCCGATGAACTCGCAGGTGCAGCCGAACTCGCGGGCGCAAAGATGGCCGCCGTTCCGGTGGCCATCATCCGCGGTCTCCACAGACTTGTCTCACCAGCCTCAACCGCAACCGCCGCTGATCTGGTCCGCCCCATTGATGACGACCTCTTTCACCTCGGCACCGCTGAGGCGTTGACCCAGGGGCGCAAAGACGCCCCCTTTCACCGCAGGACGATCCGTTCCTTCACCGACTCTCCCGTCCCAATGGCGCTGATCGAGAACGCAATTGCGGCAGCGGTCAGCGCTCCCGCACCTCATCACACAACGCCATGGCGGTTTGTGGTGCTGTCGGACGCCACCGAAGGCGGCCGACAGCGAAGGACAGCCTTGTTGGATGCAATGCGCGACCAATGGATGCGCGACCTGCAAGAGCTCGACAGCTACTCCCCGGAATCAATCGCGAAGCGGGTCAAGCGCGGCGACGTGCTGCGCGACGCGCCAACGGTGATCTTCCCTTTCCTGCAACTCGGAGATGCTGCCCACGACTATCCCGACGCCCGACGCCGTGGATTCGAACGCGACCTCTTCATGGTCGCCGGGGGCGCTGCGGTGGAGAACCTCCTAGTCGCGCTCGCGGCTGACGGTGTGGGGTCAGCGTGGATTAGTTCAAGTATCTTCTGCCCCGAGGTAGTGCGCGACGAACTCAACCTGCCCGCAGACTGGCAGCCCCTTGGCGGAATCGCAATCGGATACCCCCTCAATCCCGCCAAAGACCGTCCTGCCCGCAGCCCTGCGGATTTCATCACCCAGTTGGCCTAAGCCCGTGATTGGCAGTGACCGCCTTTACGATCTCGGTAGCTAGTGTCCTTGGCAGCGATTGGGGATGGCCATGAGCGCCAAAACGACGACTGATGAGCGCTCGGCGCGGCTCATCAAGGCAGTTCAGGATCTCTCGCATGCCCGCACGAACCAAGAGGTGCGAGACATCGTGCGTCACGCTGCGCGACGTCTACTCGACGCGGATGGAGCAACCTTCGTCCTCAAAGACGGCGGAAATTGCTACTACGTCGATGAGGATGCAATTGCACCTCTGTGGAAAGGCCTTCGCTTCCCGCTGGAGAATTGCATCTCTGGTTGGGCAATGAACCACCGCGAATCAGTCGTCATTCCTGACATCTTCCTCGATGATCGCATTCCGATTGATGCCTACCGCGTCACGTTCGTCAAGAGCCTCGTGATGGTTCCGATTCGGCAGTCCTCGCCCATCGGCGCTGTCGGGATCTACTGGGATCATGAGTACGAGGCGACCCCTGAAGAGGTCGCGCTTGCTCAGGCTCTCGCTGATACGACTTCCGTTGCGCTGGAGAACATCGAGTTGATCGACGGCCTGGAGGCGAAGGTCCTCGAACGAACCGTTGCTCTCGCCGAAGCGAACCGGAAACTCAGCGATCTCTCACTGACCGATGACCTGACAGGACTCAACAACCG
>JBAYVO010000016.1:0-20391 GCA_041674545.1 Candidatus Nanopelagicales bacterium
CGGTCACTCTCTTCGCTAGGGGTTTCGCTCACTTGGCACTCCGGTACAAGTCGATGGGTTAGGGAAACGGATCGGTTCTGCGGTACGCCACCTATCCGTGTGGGCGACCCTAGCGGGAAATTCCGGCTGCTACCCCCGGTGGACCGTCATGCCTAGCCCGCTCGGGTGCTAGGCCGGCGAGTTCCGCGCCAATTACGTCAAACATCCGGACCGCGTCGTGCAACATGTGGCCGTTTTGAGCATCCGGCCAGGTCGACAGCTTCACGCCGACCGTCGCTGTCCCCGGATTCACATAGACCATCTGCCCGTTGATTCCTAGGCACAGCAAAACGTCTCCATGGATCCGCGGGAGGAACCAGAACTGGTTGCGATACCAACCGGCAGGCAGGTACTCACCGTTGCCCGATTGGTCAAAAGCTTCGCGGATGTCGGGGTCGACGGCCCATGATGCGCGCAACCATTCGCTCGGGACTACCTGCGTTCCGTCCATGGCCTTGCCATCGTTGAGGAGCACTTGACCGAACCGAGCGAGATCGCGAGCGGTCGTGCACAACCCGCCATCGTGAATCCCAGTTCCCACTGAATCGCAGGTAAGTTCCGCATCCCAGTCCGCACCCATCGGCGCCCAAATGAGAGTGCTGATGAGGTCTGCCATCTTCTTTCCGGCAGCACGCTCACACACCCACCCAAGCGCCAACGTTTCGCATGAGCGATAGTCGAACGCTCCACCGTGGTCTGACTTCGCCTTCAACGTCGAAAGGTAGTCATAAATGGACCCAGGAACGCTACCGTCGGTGGTGGGACTCCATCCGAACGCCTGCTCCATGACCCGAACTTCGGCTTCTGGGTCGGTGTATTCCTCACTGAACTTTACGCCGGACCGCATATCTAGCACGTCTCGAACCCGCGCGTTTGCATATCCGCTCTCTAGGAGCTCAGGTACGTAATCGGTGACGAGGCTGTCGGGCGCGAGCAGCCCTTGGCTCACGAGATTCCCGGCGACGCAGCCAACAATGGACTTCGTTGCCGACATCAGGAGATGAGGAGTATCGAATTCGGTCTCGCCAAAGTACGACTCCATCACAACGTGTCCGTGATGCAGCACCACGACGGCGTCGGTGTACGTATCGGCAATCACGGTATCGACCGACGCCTCAGTGCCGTCCGCGCGATGCACCGTCAAGTGACCGAGCGGCTGATAGTCCGCAGGTAGCGCAGGCGTGTAGCCAACTGCGCGTCGCACCCGCTGCGTGGGCACAAGCTCACGCAGGTGTGAGAACGCCCAACGGTTATACGGCGCTTCTTGCCAGTTGGACAGCGTGACCTGATCGTCGCCCACAGGAGGACAGCCCTTCATTAGCACTCGGCGATCCTATGCGCATCACCCCGACTTCGGCACGGGGTGGAGACCTCAACGGTGCACTGGAGTGAAATTTTCATCACAGTCGCCGCAGGGTGGCGTAACCCGCAGTTTCGTTGTCGGCAGCGGTTGCATGCCGACGCCGACTCGCACAACCCTCGTTGGTCGATCTTCATCCACCAAAATGGCGTGGCGGCACTACGAATCGTGGCGGTTTGTCCAAATTTCAAGGTACGACTTATTACGGACGCGTAACAGATCTCCACTTGTGCACCATTCGCTGTGACATCACTGCCTACGCTTCCGTACCGTTCCGCGCATGGCTGAGATCGCAAGCGAACACGTACGCGCAGTTGACCCTGACGGAGTCGAAGACAAGGGCCTGCGCTCAGGCACACTCGGATTGATGGGCGCGACCGTCCTCGGACTCGCCTCCACCGCGCCGGTCTACTCCCTCGCAGCAACTATCGGCCTCGTGGTTGCAGCGGTGGGTGTCTACGCCCCGGCCTTTATGCTGATCGCCTTCATCCCGATGCTGCTAACCGCCTTCGCGTACCGCGAACTCAACAGCATCATCCCCGACTGTGGAACCGTCTTCACCTGGGGAACCAAAGCATTCGGCGGCCATATCGGTTGGATGGGCGGGTGGGCCGTTGCTGTCACCGGCATCATCTTCCTCGGCTCGGCCGCACAGGTCACCGGCACGTACCTCTTCGACTTGATCGGGAACGAAACACTCGCTGAGAGCGACCTCGCGGTGGCTGCCGTCGGATGTGTATTCATCATCTTGATGGCATACGTCGCGTACCGCGGCCTTGAGATCGCGGTCTGGATGCAGACGGTCCTCGTCGCCCTGCAATACCTCGCGCTCGCCATGCTCTCCATCGCCTGTCTGTACGCCGTGTTCAATGGAAACGGCGGCGAAGGTTCGATGATGCCGGAATGGAACTGGCTCAACCCGTTCAACGTTGACTTCAGCAGCTTTGTCCAAGCCTTCCTTCTCTGCCTGTTTATCTACTGGGGCTGGGATGCAATCCTTGCGGTCAACGAAGAGACGAAGGATCCGGAGAAGACCCCAGGTCGCGCAGCACTCATTGCCACGGTTGTGCTGCTCGTTGGCTACACGGTCGTTACGATCTCGACGGTCTCCTACGCCGGTGTTGGCGACGAAGGAATTGGCTTAGCTAATCCCGAGATTCAGGACGACATTTTCAACGCGATCTCGCTGCCCCTAATCGGGCAGGGTGGAACCGCGTTCATCCTGCTCGTCACGCTGATCTCGACAGCCGCATCCGCGCAAACCACGATCTTGCCGACGGCACGTGGAACCTTGGCAATGGCCGTCTACAAGGCCCTGCCAAGCAGGTTCGCTCAGGTTAGCCCGAAGTACATGACGCCAGGATTCTCCACCTTCGTGACCTGCGCGATCGGCCTGTCGTTCTATGTACTGATGACAATCGTGTCGGACAACATGCTTGAGGACACAATCTCGTCAATCTCGCTGGCAATCGCGTTCTACTACGCGCTGACCGCATTCGCTTGCGCCTTCTACTTCCGCAAGGAGGCCTTCACTGGTGCACGTGCCTTTATCTTCGCGTTCTTCCTGCCGATCATCGGTGGCATCATGCTCGCGCTCACCTTCATCTTTAGCGCCGTTGAGATGTGGAGCCCGGACTACGGCTCAACCTCGCTGATGGGAGTCGGTAGCGTCTTCATCATCGGAGTCGGATCGCTGTTGATCGGCGTCGTGCTCATGCTGCTGTGGCAACTGCGCGCACCTGCGTTCTTCCGCGGTGAGACCCTCACCAAGGACACACCTGTACTCGTTCCTGACGAATAGAGAGAAGCGATGACAACAATCTCGACGGTCACCGCAGCTGACCTCGACGAGTTGCTGCCGCTGATGCGGGCGTATTGCGACTTTTATGAGGTCGCGCCTAGCGACAGCGAACTATTGGCGCTCTCGCTCGCCCTCGTCGAGAATCCGACAGCCGAAGGGGTTCAGTTCATCGGGCGTGCGGACGACGGTTCAGCCATCGGATTCGCCACGGTCTTCTGGAGCTGGGCCACCACCTCCGGTGGACGCCAAGGAATCATGCACGACCTGTTCGTGACCGAGGCTGCTCGCGGAACGGGCATTGCGCGTGCGTTGATTGACCGCTGCGTTGAGGCCTCGAGGGAGCGCGGGTGTGTCGGGTTGATCTGGCAGACCGCGCTTGACAACCATCGCGCGCAGACGCTGTACGACCGTACCGGCGCAGAAAAATCGACGTGGCATGAGTACGGGATCGAGATCAAGCGGTAGCCCCGCACGATCAATCAACGTAACCTCGCCAACAACGAGCGAAGGCTCCCACCAGATCGGTGGGAGCCTTCGCTCGTTGTTGTGCGGGCTAGGTCTGTGGTGACTAGTCGTTCGCGCAGTGCGATCCGCCGCCGGCTGCTGGTGCTGGCGGAACATCAATCGCTGGGTTGCGATCGAAGAACCCGGCAGGCTTTAGCCAGAACGAGACCTTGTCGACGGACATGATTGGCCACTCTTCTTGACGAGTGATGTGGTTGATGCCAAACACGTACCACAGAACAAGATCCTGCTTCTCAATCGACCGATTTTGCTTCGTCCAGACCGGAAGGCCCGTGTCGTTGACGCTCTGGACAACGAGCTCACCACACGGCCAGTTCTCGTCCTTGTCGTACGGCGTGACCCACAAGGTGTGTCCGATTACGCCAGCACGCTTGAGCAGAGGCGCTTGCGGATGCATGACCGGAGGGAACGCACCTTCTGGGACCAACTTGTACGACGTGTTCGTGCCCAGGTGGTTGGTTGCACTCTCGTTGACGATCTTCCAGGCCTTCTGGGTTTGCCAGTTTGGATCCTGGATTCCCTCAAGCTCGGTCTTGAGCGGCGTGGCCTGCTGGACCATGCCGATCCCGTGCTCGTTCTCGGGACCGATATCCATCGGCAGGCACTCGGTCGCGTAGACCGTGTTCGGGCCACCATCAACGTCCATGTCGAGGCGGGCAACGATGAAGTGCTGGTGGTACGGCGCATTGGTGTCGACATCGACCAACGTGCCGTTCACCTGACGCTGCCCGTGTGGGAACGCCGTGGTCACCATGATTCCAGTGGCACGAACTTCACACTCGATGTTGCCGTCTTGGTAGAAACGCCAGTACACGAGGTACTCGTAGTTTGCGACCGTTGCGTGGAACGAAACCACCAAACGGCGAGCGCGGCGCACCTCTGCCCCGGTGATGGGGTCGACGTGCTTCCAGAGGATTGCATCGTCTTCCTCGTGGATGCAGATTGCGTTCTCAATAACCTTCGGCTGACCGTCCCAGTCGTGGATTGTCGCGTCCAGGTAACGAATCTCGCCAAGGCAGTCGCAGCCGAGCTTGAGCGAGGTTGTCATGAAGCCAAGGCCCCACTCGCCAATGTCAAACGCGGTACGACGGTAGTGATCCGGCCCTGGATCGCGGTAAGGCACGACCATTTCCGAGAATGCCAACCGGTTTGCGATTGGGCGAACCTTGCCGCCGTCTTCGTAGCCGACGGTGTGGATCGTCATGCCCTCGCGGACGTTGAATCCCACGCGCATCGACCACTTCTGCCACTTGATTTCGTTTCCCTCAACGGTGAAGGAAGGCCCCTCAGGCTGAGTGATTTCCAGTGGCTTGACATCGTCACGGAGCTTCAGTCCGGGGACCATCGAGGGGCGGTACTCCCCCATGACAGGCTTGGACTCAACGGAATAGCGGTCGTGAATCGCGAGGAGTTCCATCGTCGTGAGGTCAACAACAAACGACAACCCAGAGACCGGATTCGCGTAAACGTTCGATTCGGGGCTGTCGCGGCGCCAGACGTCTGTCCATCCGATGCGACGGCCAGCGAACTCTTCGGGAACAAGGTTGCCCGGGTAACCCCAGACCTCGATGGCAACGAGGTCCATATCGGTTATTCCGCGCTTTGCGATCGCTTCGATCACGCGGGGGTCTTTGCGTAGGTTCTCGTCGACGAGTTCAAGCTCTTCTCCGACGAGGTTCGCCTGCTCACCTTCGCGGTATTCCCATTCCACGACGGTTTCGTCAGTCAGGGACACCCTTCCGGTGTAGGTACGTCCAGTGGTGCGATCGAGGCAAATCACGGTTGCGACGCGATCGATCGGTTCTGTGGCGGCATTCGCCAGTGCCTGCTTACCCGGCTCATCGAGCAGCACACTGGTGAACTTCATCTCCTCACCGTGCTGCGTGCGAACGATTTCGGTGATTTTGGTGAACTCGTCTGCGGACAACGGGTCCAAGGGGTGGGGGGTTAGGTTTGCAGTTGTCACATGCCCTCGCTTTACGTCGAATTGCTCGTTAGCTATCGAATGATCTACGGCTTATGAGGCTTGTTTACCTCGCCGCCGTACGCCGGGTTTCGCAATGAATCGGGGTGCGTGTGCTGAATAGTTCCCATTTCCTCGCCATTTAGGCCGAAAATCGCCATCAGATCACCCGAACGCACCGGTTAATCGCTTGATACGACCCTAAACGACCTAGGCTGATTTCGAGTACAACTCAGACTTTCTCGGCCGGACTTTAAAGGAGTGACATGCGACAAATTCGTAACCTGGTTGGCGGCGCCCACCTCGACCCACGCGGTGCCGCGCAAGAACTCGTCGACCCGACGACTGGCGAGGTATTCGCCGAAGCCCACGTCTCGACAGCAGAAGACGTGGACCACGCGTGCAACGTCGCCGCAGAAGCATTTGAATCGTGGAAGAACACCACGCCATCGCAGCGCCAGGCAGCGCTACTGCGCATAGCAGACATCATCGACCAAAACGCCGACGAGCTCATCGAACTCGAATCGGAGAACACCGGCAAGGCAACAGCCGTCACCGCGACTGAAGAGATTCCGGCGATGGTCGATCAAATCCGCTTCTTCGCTGGAGCTGCCCGCATTCTTGAGGGCAAGTCAACTGGTGAATACATGAGTGGCTACACATCGATGATTCGCCGCGAACCGGTGGGCGTCGTCGGTCAGGTTGCCCCGTGGAACTACCCGATGATGATGGCCGTGTGGAAGTTTGCGCCGGCAATCGCGGCGGGCAACACCCTCGTCCTCAAGCCGTCAGATACGACTCCAGTCACGACAGTCCGAATCGCCGAACTGATCCGCGAGCACGAGGCACTTCCGCCGGGCGTGTTCAACGTCATCGTTGGCGACCGCGACACCGGTGCAGCCCTCGTTGCGCACGATATTCCGGCCATGGTGTCCATCACCGGCTCAGTCGGCGCGGGTATTGCTGTTGCGAAGACCGCTGCTGACACCGTCAAGCGAGTCCACTTGGAACTCGGCGGCAAGGCACCTGCGGTCATCTTCAACGATGCAGACATCGCCAATGCCGCCGAGACCCTCGCGATTGCGGCATTCTTCAATGCCGGTCAGGACTGCACCGCGGCCACGCGCTTCATCGTGCAGGACGGCGTTTATGACCAGTTTGTCGCCGCATTCAAGGCGCAGGTCGATGCGATTCAGACCACGCACGCGCTTGGCCGCAAGCACGCCGACGCGTTCTTCCCGCCCTGTAACAACATCAACCAGTTCAACTCGGTGCTCGGATTCATCGATCGCGCGCCGTCGCACGCAGAGCTGATCACCGGCGGCAAGCGCATTGGCGACAAGGGCTTCTTCGTTGAGCCAACCGTCTACGCGAACATGAAGCAGGACGACGAGATGGTCCAGAACGAGATCTTCGGGCCGATCGTCACCATCCAGCGCTTCTCGACGGAAGAAGAAGCACTCGCCGATTCCAACGGCGTGAAGCTTGCTCTGGCATCGAGCGTCTGGACAAAGGACCACGGCACCGCGATGCGCATGGCAAAGGCCCTGGACTTCGGCGCAGTCTGGATCAACACCCACATCCTCCTGCAGGCCGAAATGCCCCACGGCGGCTACAAGGAATCCGGCTACGGCAAGGACCTGTCGATGTACGGGCTTGAGGACTACACCCGCATTAAGCACGTCATGACGAGTCTCGAGGCATGACCAGCAAGTTGGTATGACGAGTCTCGAGGCATGACCAGCAAGTTGGTATGACGAGTCTCGAGGCATGACCAGCAAGCACTAGGCACAAGGCAAAAGGCTTGGCCCCCACCTCTCATGGATGGGGGCCAAGCCTTTTGCGCTAAGCGCGAGGTCTGAGTGTGGCCGAGCGCTTAGGCCAGCTGTGCATCATCAACGATGATCGCCGCCCGGAACGGGTTCAGCGAGAACTTCACGTCCCTAAGGTCGATGTCATCGGAGTACCCAGCATCGCCATCGCTTTGCACGACGACGTGGTACGGGTTCGTCTCGCCGGTCAACTGGTTGAGAACGTTGATCCGGTAGTAACGATCCGAACCGACGAGCAGCGGGTTCTGCTCTGGTACGTCAATGTCGTAGCCATTACCAAGTGCCTTGCGTGCAAGGTCGCGAACCTGGTCAGAGGTCATCGTCATTGCGGTCTCGTTGTTTCGCTGTGTAAGGAGCATTTTGATCACTTCCCAATCTGTGTCGTTGTCTAGCTCCACAGTTGTGATGCCCTGCCCTCGAGGCGGCAAAACTGGTACGGAGGGTGACCTACGGCACCTTTTGTACCCCCATACGGGTGACGGTATTCGGAGTTCCGAACACAGAAAGTGACAGTGGCACCTATGCGCGTAGCTTTCTCACTACGCGCATAGGTGCCACCACGCTACGAATCCCCGCTCGGCAGGGTCGCCGCGCGGGGATTCGCTAGCCAACAGTTAGATCTCGACGCGTTCGCCGTCTTGGATCGGTCCGGCGGGAGTCGACTTCTGAACCTGGAGCAAGAACTCGTAGTTGCTCTTGGTTTCACGCAGCTTGTTGAGCAGCAGTTCAATCGCCTGCTGGGTATCGAGCGCGTGCAGCACGCGACGCAGGTTCCAGGTGATTTTGAGTTCGTCAGGGGCAAGGAGGAGTTCTTCCTTACGGGTACCTGACGAATCAACATCGACGGCCGGGAAGATTCGCTTGTCCGCGAGGCGCCGGTCGAGCTTGAGCTCCATATTGCCGGTGCCCTTAAACTCCTCGAAGATAACCTCGTCCATCCGCGAACCAGTTTCAACCAGTGCCGTCGCCAGGATCGTCAGCGAGCCGCCATTCTCAATGTTTCGCGCGGCACCAAAGAACCGCTTCGGCGGGTATAGCGCCGTCGAGTCAACGCCACCGGACAGGATGCGCCCACTCGCAGGTGCTGCGAGGTTGTAGGCACGCCCGAGGCGCGTCATCGAGTCGAGGAGAACAACGACATCGTGTCCGAGCTCAACCAAACGCTTCGCGCGCTCGATCGCAAGTTCGGCGACGATCGTGTGATCCTCCGCGGGACGGTCGAAGGTCGAGGCGATGACCTCACCCTTGACGGAGCGCTGCATGTCGGTGACTTCTTCAGGGCGTTCGTCAACCAAGACGACCATGAGGTGGCATTCTGGGTTGTTCTCACTGATCGCGTTCGCAATGCGCTGAAGCACCATCGTCTTACCCGCCTTTGGCGGCGAAACGATGAGTCCACGCTGACCCTTTCCGATCGGCGAGACGAGGTCAATCACACGTGCCGTCAGGTTGTGGGGCTCGTTCTCGTTCGCCAGGCGCAGACGCTCCTGTGGGTACAGCGGCGTCAGCTTGCCGAATTCAACGCGGTTGCGTGAGGTCTCGGCATCGGAGCCATTAATGCTCTCGATCTTGACCAGTGGGTTGAACTTCTGCTTCGCTTCACCTTCGCGAGCTTGGCGTACTGAGCCCGTGACAGCGTCGCCCTTGCGCAATCCGTTGCGGCGCACCATCGACAGCGAGACGTAGACGTCGTTTGGACCAGGCAGGTACCCGGAGGTGCGAACGAACGCGTAGTTGTCGAGCACGTCGAGGATTCCTGCGACGGGCAGGAGGACATCGTCCTCGCTGACTTCAATGTCTTCCATCCCGTCGCGGCGCGGACGTCCGCCCTCACGGAAGCGTTCACGGCCCCGACGGCGGCGGCGGTTGTTGTTGTTCCCGCGACCTCCACGATCGTCATCATCGCGGGGGCCACGGTCGTTGCTGCCACCGTCGTTGCGGTTGTTCCCGCCCTCGTTACGGTTCCCGCCGTCGTTACGGTTGTTCCCGCCGTCGTTACGGTTGTTCCCGCCCTCGTTACGGTTCCCGCCGTCGTTACGGTTGTTCCCGCCGTCGTTACGGTTGCCACCGTCATTGCGGTTGTTGTTGTTCCGGTTCCGCTGACCGCCTTGGCGATTGTCATTGCGGTTGCGGTTGTTCTGACCTTCGCCATTGTTCTGGCCAGCACCGCTGGCCTGGTTATCCGCAGAGCTATCGGCGTTGCCGTCACGGCTGGCATTGCGGGATTCGCTAGCTCCGGCCGAAGCACTCGCGTCACTACCGTTGTTCCCGGCATTTCCGCCGTTGTCAGCTTCGCGGGGCGCAGACGCGTCGCGCGAAGCTGATGCGTCCGCATCGCTGCTCTTCTTAGCGCGCGACCTGGTCGTGCCAGATCCGGAACTTACAGACGCAGCAGAACCGCCTGATTGCTTTTCCTTGATGGCCGCTACGAGGTCGCCCTTGCGCATCGTTGAAGCGCCGGCGATTCCCATCGAGCTTGCCTTCTTCTTGAGCTCAGGCAGCAGCATTGTGGATAGGCCGCCTGATTTTTTACCGGAGTCAGCGGCGGGCTGGGTCTCCGCGGTGATCGTTGATTCGGTCACTTGGGTTCGTTCGTCCTTTCGGGACGGGAGCATGCCGATCAGACAGCATGATTGGTCTGCCGATGCACCACAGACAGCGCAACGGATTTGATTGACTTCTTGGAACTCGCCCCTTGGAACGCTGAGTGCTCAAGCTGAGATGCTCAGATAGAAGCTTCACAAGCTCCAAGAAGACCTGCTCGGGATAATCCATAAACGTTCATGGATTCCGATTCGGAATTTCTGGCTGATTGCCATCAAGCTGATTGCGATAAATATCAGTATTGCCAATATCTTGCTACCAAGATGATGATTGCCACCAGGTTCGTTCCGTCACCGGTTGAGCAGTCCTACCGTAGCACCTATGCGTTGATTGATCGAACAAACCGGTAACAAGACGCGCTGCAGTAAACAAATATCTCGCCGCTAAATTGCGATCGCACCTTGGCTGGATACGGCCAACTGCTCCACGCGGAAGTCTGATGTCGAGCTGCCACCTTGTGCCGCGAGTGCCTTCACGACCGCGGCTTCGACTGCTTGACCGTCGAGTTCGGTGTCACTCACGCCTAAAGCGATCACAGTTGGTCCGGCGCCAGAGATCATGGCCGGGATCCCTATGGCCCGCAAAGCGGAAACCAACGCATGCGACTGCGGGTACGCGAATCGCCGGTAGTCCTGATGCAACAAATCGTGCGTCGCTTCGTGGAGTAGCTCTAGGTGGGTCGTCATCGCCGGGACTAGCAAAGCGGCGCGAGCAGCGTTCGCGGCCGCGTCAGCGTGCGGCACCGCCGCGGGCAGCAGCTCCCGGGCGCGTTGGGTGGCCAGGGGGTCGGCAGGAATCGCGACCACCGGCTGCAGGCGCGGACTCGGTTCAATCCGAATCGCCCGCCCGCCACCTTCGTCGGTCCACGCGATTGTCATTCCGCCAAGCACGGCTGGGGCGACATTGTCTGGATGTCCCTCAAGTTCTGTGGCGAGACTGACTAGTCGCTCACGCGTGAGGATCCGATGACCTTCTGGCATCAACTCTCGCGCGAGCACGAGGCCACCCACGATCGCGGCTGAGGACGAGCCCAACCCCCGGCCGTGTGGGATGACGTTGTGGCACGTCAGGTGCAGCCCAGGAATGTGCGCATCGGCTTCAGCGAAACCTCGCGCCATGGAACGGACGACCAGGTGACTGTCATCCTTGGGCACCGAATCTGCCCCCTCCCCGATGACCTCAATTTCTAGTTCGCCGTCACCGAGGAGCCGCGCTTCAAGAGTGTCTGTCAGGGCGAGCGCAAGTCCCGCGCAGTCGTAGCCCGGGCCCAGGTTTGCGCTCGTTGCGGGGACCCTTACCGTTGCAGTTGCACCTGCGCCGGGCGTGCGTCCCGCAGCTAGAGTGCCGACACTCATGCCAGTCCGAGCTCACGAGCAGCAGCTTGAGCATCCGTCGGGATCCGGACCGGTGTCGGCGCGCCCGAGATGGCCCATTGTGGATCCTTGAGCCCGTTGCCAGTGACCGTGCAGGTGACCGTTTGGCCTGGATCTAGCAATCCAGCAGCGTGAGACTTCAAAAGACCTGCGACGCTCGCAGCGCTGGCGGGCTCAACGAAGACACCTTCGCGCGAGGCAAGGAGGCGGTACGCCGAGAGGATCTCGCGGTCGGTCACCGAGTCGATTTGACCACCGGAATCGTCACGCGCCTCAACCGCCTGATCCCAGGAAGCAGGATTCCCGATGCGAATTGCCGTTGCGATCGTCGATGGATTCTTGACCGGAGCATTGTTCACGATTGGCGCCGCGCCTGCGGCCTGAAAGCCCCACATGCGCGGACGACCGTCGGTGATTCCGTCGTTCGCATATTCGACGAAACCCTTCCAGTACGCGGTGATATTGCCCGCGTTTCCAACAGGCAGACAGTGGATGTCCGGTTGCTTGCCGAGTTGATCGACAATCTCGAAACTGGCCGTCTTCTGGCCCTCAATCCGGGCCGGATTCACGCTATTGACGAGCGCGACGGGATACAGATCCGAAAGGTCACGCGCCAAAGTCAGGCAGTCGTCAAAGTTGCCCTCGACCTGTAGCAGTCGCGCACCATGGACCAAGGCCTGCGCCAATTTGCCCATCGCGATCTTGCCGTCGGGCACGAGGACAGCACACACCATTCCGGCCCGTACGGCGTATGCCGCGGCGGATGCAGAGGTATTCCCGGTCGACGCACAGATGACTGCCTTCGAGCCTTCTTGAGCGGCGACGGACATCGCCATGGTCATACCACGATCCTTGAAGGAACCAGTCGGGTTTGCCCCCTCGACCTTGATCCACACGTCACAGCCGGTGATCTCGCTGAGGACCTGCCCGTAGACCAGCGGAGTGCCGCCCTCGCGCAGGCTGATGACAGGCGTTGCGTCCGTGACGGGCAGGCGATCGCGATACTCATCGATGATTCCGCGCCAAACATGCGCCTTCCGGGTGGCTGTTTCAACGGTCATGACTCATCAGCTTCCTCTACCCGAGTAACCCCAGCAACTTGCTTGACAACTTCAAGCCCACGCAACGCATCGACCGTCTTCGACAGGTCCGCCTCCGTGGCAACGTGAGTACGCACGTTAAGGAGCGCGCCCGCTTCTTGTCCGTCTTGACGCACTGTCTTGATGGACACTCCGTGCTCAGCGAACATCGTGGCGATCGTGGCGAGCACGCCCGGGCGATCCTCCACGTCGATGGCGACGGCGTAACACGTGCGTGCCTCGCCGATCGGCCGAGCTTGGAGGGCAGCGTACGGGGCGGGGCGGTGCGACCTTGTCCGGTTGAATCGGTTCCGGGCAGCTGCAACCAAGTCCCCGAGGACCGCACTCGCTGTGGGCGCACCTCCTGCCCCACGGCCGTAGAACATCATTTCACCGGCCGACTCGGCCTGAACGAACACAGCATTGAATGCGTCTCTAACGCTGGCAAGCGGGTGGGTGCGAGCCACCATCGCCGGATGCACGCGGACGACGATCCCGGTTTCATCGTTGTTGAGCTCTGCTATCGCCAGCAGTTTGATGACGAATCCCATCTCGCGGGCGGCCTCGATGTCGGCTTGACTGACCTCAGTGATGCCTTCGCAGTAGACATCGGCGATCGTGACGTTGGTATGGAACGCCAGAGTTGCCAGGATGGCTGCCTTGGCTGCGGAGTCCGCGCCGCCAACGTCCGCGGCCGGGTTGGCCTCCGCGTAGCCGAGGCGCTGAGCTTCCGCCAACACATCGTCGTAGCTTGCGCCCTGCTCGTCCATCTTCGTGAGCATGTAGTTCGTGGTTCCGTTGACGATGCCGAGCACGCGTTGCACCTTGTCGCCTGCGAGGCTCTCGCGAAGCGGGCGCAACAGCGGAATCGCGCCTGCCACGCTGGCTTCGTAGAAGAGGTCCACACCTGCTTCATCAGCGGCAGTGGTGAGTTCGGCGCCATGGGTGGCCATGAGTTCCTTGTTCGCGGTGACGACGCTCGAGCCGTTCTTGATCGCAGCAAGGATGAGCCCGCGGGCCGGTTCGATGCCACCCATCACCTCAATAACGATGTCGAGGTCGCCGCGAGCAACAAGGCCCGCCGCGTCGCTGGTGAGGAGCTCAGCGGGGATACCCGGCCGCTCCTTCGAGGCGTCGCGCACTGCAACGCCGACAAGTTCGAGATGTTCGCCAGAGCGGGCGGCAAAGTCCGCCGTTCCAGCTTGCAACAAGCTCGCCACTTGCGAGCCAACGACACCACCACCGAGCAGAGCTACCTTCACGCTCGACAGTCTTTCACGTCGCACGCAATCAGCGCCCCCCACGCGCGCTTCTTCCCTGTTCCTCCTGCGCTACTTACCGCGCAGCACTCCCCCACCCGACTCGCCCGACGCGCCTAGGCCGCCCTTTCGTTGCCGTCAGCCTTGGTCTGTGGCGAAGAGGTCCTCGATAGTTTCGCGGCGGATGAGGACTGAGGCCTGTTCGTCGCGGACGGCTACTACCGGGGGGCGCGGGACGAGGTTGTAGTTCGACGCCATCGATCGGTTGTAGGCGCCTGTTGCAGCAACTGCAAGGAGGTCACCGGCTGTGATGTCGTCGGGAAGCCAACAGTCGTTGACGACGATGTCGCCGCTCTCGCAGTGGCGCCCGACCACTCGGCACAACGTCAGCGGAGCAGCGGAGTGGCGTGACGCCAACGTCACGGTGTACTCCGCGTCGTACAAGGCAGTACGAATGTTGTCGCTCATGCCGCCATCGACGGAGATATACGTGCGGACTGTTCCACCGTCTAGCGCCACTGGCTTGACCGTGCCGACTGTGTACACCGTCATCGTCGACGGTCCAACGATCGCGCGACCGGGCTCGAATGCGAGCTCGGGAACGCTGAGCCCGAACCGATCACACTGTGCCGTCACGATTCCGCGCAGGACCTCCGCCATCTCGGCAACGTTCGGCGGCTCATCTTCGTGGACGTATTTAATTCCAAGACCGCCGCCAAGATTGAGCAGCGGCAGTTCAATTCCGTGTTGATCCCGAACATCGGCAAGCAGCCCCACAATCCTTGATGCTGCAACCTCGAATCCACTGCTGGCGAAGATCTGCGAACCGATATGGCTGTGCAACCCCGCCAGTTCAAGGTTCGCTGACAGTGCAAGCACTCGTTCGATCGCTTCCGTCGCGGCTCCTGACGCGAGCGAGAACCCAAACTTCTGATCCTCGTGCGCCGTGGCGATGAACTCGTGTGTGTGCGCCTCGACTCCGAGGGTGACGCGGATCAGCACCTTGGGACGTGCACCTGCCCGTTCAGCCAAGAAACCGAGCCGGGCGATCTCTTCGTACGAGTCGACCACGATGTAGCCGACCCCAGCCTCAAGTGCGAGTGACAATTCGAACTCGGACTTGTTGTTCCCGTGCATCAGCAGGTTGCTTCCCGGCACGCCGGCTCGCAGCGCACACGCCAATTCACCGGCGGTGCACACATCAATCCGCAGGCCCTCCTGCGTGACCCAGCGCGCGAACTCCGTCGACAGGAACGCCTTCGCCGCGTAGTAGACCAACGTCGGGACAGCAGGATCGTCAAACGCCTCCCTATATCCCGTCATTCGGGCCCGTACGTCGACCTCGTCCATCGCGAAGATTGGCGATCCAAACTCCGTCACGAGGTCGCGGACGTCGCAACCACCGATCACAATCGCACCGGACTCCAGGTTGCGATGGGCCGTCTGGGGCCAAATTCCCGCTTCAAGTTCCAGCGAGTGTTCTGTGGTGTCAGGTTGTTGCGGACCTCCAGCAGCGTGAGAGACGTTGCTTCGTGGTCCGGCCGGGTGCGCGCGCATGGTCGTTGAGGTTACATGCGTTCCGGCGCTGAGACACCAAGCATTGTCAGCCCGTTGGCCAACGTCTGAAGCGCAGCCGCGCACAGCCACAGTCGCGCGATATGCAGAGCCTCCACCTCTTCGTCCCCACGCGGGAGAACCCGACAGGTGTCGTAGAACCGGTGATACGCGGTCGCCAGGTCCTCTAGGTACCGGGCAACTCGGTGTGGTTCGCGCAGTTCAGCCGCGCTGACGATAACCGCTGGGAAGTCTGCAATCGCCCGCAAAAGTTGCCCCTCCCGCTCAGCCTCGAGCAGCGCTGGATCGAAGGCAACGGCGCCGGAGCGCCAATCGATGCCGAGCTCCGCTGCGTTGCGCAACACAGAACTGATCCGCGCGTGGGCGTACTGCACGTAGTAGACCGGGTTGTCGTTGCTCCGCTTCACGAGTAGCCCGAGGTCAAGGGTCAGCGGAGAATCTGCTGGGTACCTGATCAGGGTGTAGCGGGCCGCGTCAACGCCCACCTCATCCACGAGATCGGTCAGGGTCACGATCTCCCCGGCACGCTTTGAGAGCTTGACCTCGACGCCGTCACGCATCGTCTTGACCAACTGGCCGATGAGGACCTCGATCGCGACTTCGGGATCGTCACCCGCGCACGCCGAAACCGCCCGCAGGCGGTTCACATAACCGTGGTGATCGGCGCCGAGCAGATACAGGTTCGTATCGAAGCCGCGATCACGTTTGTTCACGTAGTACGCACAGTCGGATGCGAAGTAGGTGAGATCCCCGTTCGCCTTAATGAGAACGCGGTCCTTATCGTCGTCGAAATCGGTCGTGCGAAGCCAGACAGCACCGTCGAGTTCATACACGTGGCCCTGTGCCCGCAGCTTCTCGAGTGCACGCTCGACGCCACCGTCAGCGTGCAGGGATCGCTCTGAGAACCACGTGTCAAAGTACGTGTGAAACGTGTTGAGCGTGCCTTGCTGCTGAGCCAACTGCAACCGGTAGCCAGCCTCGCGAAACGCGACAAATTGTTCGTCTTCGGGGAGGTCGAGGATGGCGGGATCCTCTGCAACGATCTCCGCCGCTAGATCGGCAATGTACCCACCACGGTAGCCGTTTTCGGGTGTCGGCAGGCCGAGCGCGGAAGCCCTCAACGAAGCGCCAAACATGTCCATTTGAACGCCGCGGTCGTTGATGTAGAACTCGCGATCAACATCAGCTCCGGCAGCGCTGAGCACAGACGCGATCGCATCGCCCACTGCGGCCCACCGAGTGTGCCCGAGGTGTAGCGGCCCGGTCGGATTTGCAGAGATGAACTCAACGTTGAAGCGCTTTCCAGCGAGGGCGTCGCCGCGGCCGTATTCGACCCCGGCAAGAACCGCAGCTTCAGCCAAGACGCCTTGCGCTGCGGCCTCGATTCGAATGTTGAGAAACCCAGGTCCAGCAATTTCTACGCCGGCAATACCGGGCGTCCCAGCAAGTTGATCAGCGAGCGCGGCGGCAATCACACGCGGGTTCGCTTTTGCGGGCTTCGCTAACTGCATCGCGACGTTCGTCGCGTAGTCACCGTGTTCGGGGTTCTTGGGTCGTTCAATGACCGGCGACGTCGGCAACTGGTCGAGTTCCACCTCGATCGTCCCGGATGCCACGCATTCGCGAAGCGCGGTTCCAACTACGTCTGCTAGCTCGCCTGGGGTCACGAGAACCAAGACTAAGTCACGTCGAGTAACGCGTTGCGGCGGCGGCTTGCTCCATCCGGTCCACTCAGCTAGTGAGGTAGCGCTTAGCTCCATGAGGTTTTCCTTACCTAAGGAAGAGGAGATGGTCGTGGCGAAGCGCACGTCACCCTCTACACCCGGTTCACTCGCTGGATTGACACCTGGCCAGACCGCGAGGATTGACCGGGTCGAAGGGTGTGACGATCCCGTCGGGCGGCGGCTTAGCCACCTCGGATTCCTGCCAGGCACCAAAATGACGACGGTGCGCCGAGCACCAATGGGTGACCCGACGATCCTTGAGCTGCGGGGCAACCAGATGTGTCTGCGGATTGCCGAGTCGAACCAAGTCCTGGTGATCGTCGACGACCCGGAATCCGCATGAGTTGCCACGAACCTGCCGAAGCATCGGGATCCACTCTCATTTCGCAGGCACGAATTGCACTGATCGGCAGCCCGAACGCTGGCAAGACGACCCTGATCAATCAACTCACAGGGTTGCGTGCGAAGACCGGCAACTACCCAGGCGTCACTGCTTCGCGGCGGACTGGCGAAGCGAGCGTGAGCGGCAACACCGTCACGGTCGAAGACCTCCCCGGAACCTACAGCCTGTCGCCTGTGAGCCCTGACGAACAAGTGGCGACGAGCTACCAGTTGCAACACTCCGTCGCGGGTTCCGTGGGCCGCGCTGTGGAGCCAGTGTTTGCGCCCCTTGGGTTCAACTGGGAGATCAATGTCGCGCTGATCGCGTCGATGTCGGCTAGCGAGGTCTTCGTCTCAACACTTGGCCAGATCACCGCGGCACAATGCGATGACGACGCCGACATCACAACATCACTGCAGAACGACACGAACCCGGATGGAAAGCCGGTCTACTCCCCCGGCACAGTCGCAGCAATCCTGGTCTTCTTCGTGTTTGCGCTGCAATGTATGTCGACGATCGCGGTGATGCGACGCGAGACCAATTCCAGACGATGGCCCTTGCTCGCTTTTTGCTACATGTTCGCGTTGGCCTGGGTCGGCGGGTTCATCGCCAACACCGTGGTCACAGCGATCACGAGCTAGACAGCCATGGTCAACGTCGCCATGCACGTGGAAGCCACGACAGATCCGTTGGTCTTGCGGTGGATCGTGCGCGGCGGCATCGTCAGCGGACCGGCAGTGTTGCGATCGGCAGGGCAGGCCGACGGATCGCCGCCTCGCTGGATCGACGAACTCGACACAGGCACGGTCACCGAAGTTGTTGTTGGCGAAGGCGAAGTCACGGTCCGTGCTCGGGACGTCGAGAGCCTTCGCATGGTGGCGCCGGGACTCCAGGCAGCACTTTCAGCGTTCCTCAATGAGGGCAATCAAATCCACTGCACCACCGCTGCGCGCACTGACGAAGAGCTTGCCGACGCCGTCAATCGCCTGCTGGACGGGCCGCTGCAGACCTGCGTCGCTTCCCACGGCGGCAAAATTGAACTCGAGTCGGTGGATGCTGCCGTAGTGACCGTCCGGCTCATCGGCGCCTGTCAGGGATGCGCGAGTTCGGGCACGACATTGCGTGAAGGAATCGAGGAACAGTTGCGCGCTTCCTACCCTGAAGTCGTTGCCGTACGGTCAATTGAGGGCAAATCTCGCACGTTGGACGGACGGAAGTTGTTGCCGTTCATTGACTCCGGGTAGGCTCTCGCACCAATGAGCCCCCGTAGCTCAGGGGATAGAGCAGTGGCCTCCGGAGCCATGCGCGCGTGTTCGAATCACGCCGGGGGCACTTTGTGACAGACTCTCCAAGGACGCCTCGGTGCCCTTATGCACGATCTACGACTTCATCGTACGTAGACAACCCCGAAAGAACGGTTGGCTAGGCAGCGACCAACGTTCAAGCGGCGAGGATCGCTGCGAACGTGGATTCCATCCCGGTCATCGCCGTGCGCGGCTCATGCAGTTGCGTCCGCGTGCGGTCATACACCCCGCCACTTGGACTTGCCCAACGCAGGACTGTCTCGGCGGAACCATCGAGCCCGACTTCGTCGGGTTTGAAGATCGTCACGCGCCATCGGTTGTGCGTTTTCATCCGGTGATGCCTTCGACAAAGCGTGATCAGATTGTCTGCGCTCGTGTGACCGCCTTCACGTGTCCCCGTCCAAGGGACCACGTGGTCGAGGTCGCAGCGCCATCCGGCGACGTTGCAACTGGGGAACTGGCAGGTCCGGTCACGCGCGATGATGAACTCACGCAACGCGGTTGGCGGCCGATACGTAGTGGTCCCGTAATCGAGTAAGTGGCCCGTGACGGGATCTGTCACCAGTCGGCGCCAGGTATCCGATTCCGTCGCGAGCCGACGTGCCAAATGCGCTGGGATCGGGCCATAGCCAACAATTTCGGCAGCGTCATCGTTTACACCTAGGAGCGTCTCGAGGCTGATGACAACCTGAGTGTCGAGGCGCTTCTTGCCCTGCATCACAGGCAGGGTGCGGTCATCGAGTACCGAATGTGCCATCGCAGTGAGCGCATCCGCCCTCCGGTGCGCCATGGTCCGTGGATCATCAGCGCGCTGGTCGCGGTGAGCCAGCGATGTGACCGCGTTCCACAACGCCATCGCATCCGGGATCGGCAGCGTCGCGTAGATCGTCGCCATCACCCCGTTGACCCGAACGAAGGTGACATCGCGGCGCGCGAACTCCGCGTCCACCACATCAGCTGGGCGCGGCGGGCAGATTGAGGTGACAACACGTTGCACGCTGCGCCGGGTCAACTGCGGCGTTTGAACCGAGATACGCCGCAGCGCAGTTGCCTCCACCCGAGCACACTGTTCCACCGTGAGCAACTGGCACTCATCGGACACCACCATCGCCTGGGCGTAACTACAGCGCCCGGAGCGCAACAACCGACGCGTCTGCGGCAACTTGTGGACAAGGTCGCGGGCAATCGCAATCCGACGCTGCGCGGTACCCACCGAGATGTGCAACGCAGCAGCAACTTCGTCACACTTCGCGTCCTCGACCGCGTTCACGTCATCCTCGCGGCCGTCATGGCCAGAAACGGAAGGACCCTCGCCGCCACCCTCACCCCTATCTGGGTCCGGACCCGAAAACGCTTCTAGCGCATCAACCTTCAACGACTCCAACCACGCACTATGACGCTCCCACGCCGTCAACAACTCAAGCTGCTCCGCAGCAGGCAACGAATAAGGATCCGTCTCAATCAAGTGAATAAGCGACTCAACACCCGGCAACTCGGCAGCAGCGAACGACACCCGACGAGTGCCTCGCCCCAATGAGCCCTGCGGTTGATTTGCCATACGACCAACCTAC
>JBAYVO010000017.1:0-20279 GCA_041674545.1 Candidatus Nanopelagicales bacterium
CCTGACGCGAGAGCCTGGCGGTTCTTCGGTAGCGTCACGTGTCATGGCCCGCCATGTTGCAGTAGTCACGGATTCAACGTCCTATTTGCCGACGAGGTGGGCCCTCGATCACCACATCCTCAAGGTGCCTGTCCAGGTGATCGTTGCTGGGAAAGCCTTCCGCGAAGGCGTGGACATTTCCACCGCTGAGGTCGCTCACGCGCTTCGCGAGTGGCAGGCCGTCAGCACATCGCGACCTTCTCCAGGCGACTTCGCCGCGGCATATGCCAAGGCCGCCGAATCTGGCGTGGATCACATCGTCAGTGTGCACCTCTCAGCGGAGCTGTCAGGTACCTACCAAACCGCGCTGTTGGCGGCAAAGGACTCTCCCGTTCCTGTCACAGTGATTGACAGTCGCACCTTGGCTATGGGACTCGGATTTGCGTGTTTGACGGGCGCGGAGCTAGCCGAAGCAGGGGCCAGCCTTGAAGCGATCGTCGCGGCGGTGACTGACCGCGCGGTCCACTCACACACGTACTTCTACGTCGACAGCCTCGAGTACTTAAAGCGCGGCGGCAGAATCGGCAAGGCCTCGGCCGCGATTGGTGCGGCGCTGCGGGTCAAGCCAATCCTGTCGGTTGTGGATGGCAGCGTTGAATTGCTTGAGAAGGCGCGCACGCCAAGTAAGGCGCTCGCCAGACTCGTGGAGATTTCGGTTTCAGCTGCGCGGGATGGGGGAGGGGACGTCGACATCGCCGTGCAACACATCGACGCATCTGAGCGTGCGGATGAGGTTGCCGAACAACTGAGCGTGCACCTTGGTGGACAAGAGATCGTCCGAATCGAGATTGGCGCCGTCGTGGGTGCGCACGTTGGTCCAGGGTGCGTCGCCGTGACGGTGACACCGAAGACGAAGTCGACCGCGTGACGAGCTGCGATTGCGGCTGCGTGAAGGGGCCCGGGCGTGTGATCGATGAATGAGGTCTCGCTTGGCTGGGCGCTCGCTGCCGTCGTCGTTGGCTACTTTGTGGGGTCGATCAATCCCGCGGCGATGATTGCTAAGGCACGCGGTATCGATCTGAACGAGGGGTCGGGGAACCCCGGCGCGACGAACGCCGCTCGGGTCATGGGTCGCAAGACCGGCGCGATCGTCCTCGTTATTGACTTGCTGAAGGGACTCTTGCCAGTCCTTCTCTTCAGCATGCTTGCCTCACCAGCGGTGGGTGGCATCGCTGGATTCGCCGCGATCCTCGGCCACATGACCTCGCCGTTCCTGAAGGGCAAGGGTGGCAAGGGTGTCGCGACGACGCTCGGCGTTCTGTTGGGTGCCGAGCCGTTGTGGTTGATCCCCGTGTTGCTCGCGTTCGCGGTGGTGTTTGTCATTGGGAAGCGGACAGGGATTGCCAGTGTGGCCGGCGCCGTCGCGCTCATCGTCACAGCGCTGGTTGATCGGGACGACCTTGAAATGACGATTTTTGGGGTGTTGGTTGGATTGCTCGTCATCGTTCGGCATCAACGCAACCTTCGCGCGGCGTGGACCGACTGGCGCGAGCCGGTAGCCGAGGCTGCGCCACCGGATTGAGGTTGGCACTACGTCAACTCTTTTCCACAGTGCTTGGGCGGCAATCGTGCGTCCACAGTTGTGGTCGCCTTCGGTGCACCACCTGCATTGACTCTCCTAACGTCGATTCATGGGTCAGCAAAGGGAACAACATGAACGTCGACTTCCGCCTGAACCACGTGAGCTGACGGAACCACCGTGGACGATTCGCGAGCGGGTGAGTCTGGCGTGGGAGGACGGCAGCATTCGATGGCTGGTCGGCATCCTGGTTGTCGTGGTACTCGGCGTCGGCTTGTTCGCGATGCGTTCGCAACCGGTCGAAACCGTGGTTGCGCCTCAGGTTGTCAGATCTGGCACACCCGCGCCAACGTCTGACTTCGTTGAGTCGGCATCCGCTTCGCCGGTCGCCAACCCGTCGGTCGACGCATCGGCCACAGGTGCGCAGACACCCGCACAGGTGATCGTCCACGTCACCGGTCCGGTCCGCAATCCAGGCGTCGTGACGCTTGCCGCGGGTTCGCGGGTGACGGATGCCGTCGCCGCTGCGGGCGGTCTGACCAAGGGCAGAGTTCAGATTAATCTTGCGCGGGTCCTCGTTGACGGCGAGCAGATTGATGTCGGTGCTGCGCACGATGCGGCGAGTACGACCGGTGCGGCAGGTGCTGGCGGTGTGGGCACTGTGCCCAACGGCGCTATCGGCGGCGGGACTGCGGCGGCGGGCAAGATCAGTATCAACAAGGCCAGTGCGAGTCAGTTGGAAGAACTCCCTCGGGTAGGGCCAGTCCTCGCATCGAAGATCATCGAGTTTCGAACACAGTTCGGCGGATTCCGGTCGATCGATCAACTACGCGAAGTGTCCGGTATCGGCGACGCAACGTTCGCTCAACTCGCGCCACTTGTCACGTTGTGAGTGAGCCCGCGGAGGTGGTTCCGAACGATCGGAACAACCGGGCGGGCGTGCGCGCACACGCCCGCATCCGCGAGGTTGATTCGAGCTCCGTCGATCGCCCGAGGCCGATCGACGTACGACTGATGCCGGTCGCTGTTGCGTTATGGGCGAGCCAGGCTCTGTTGATCGTCTTGGTGGGCGGTGGCCACACGATGGCCTACCTCGTGGCGTGCGCAGGCGTGTGTGCGTCAGGCCTGGCAGTTGCAGCTATTACGTATCGTCGGTCGTCGCGTTTACTTGGCCGACGGCTCGTCACCACCGTCGCGCTATCCGTCGTCGCAGCAGCGGTTGCTGGCAGCGGTTTGGCGGCGCTGCGGGTCGCGCCGCTTCTCGCTGATCCTGTTGTTGCCCTCGGTGAATCCCACGCAGCGGGCAGTGTCGAGGCAACGTTGAATGCGCCGCCGAAGGTCAACCGCGCTGGCTCGCAGACTCCTGCTTGGGGTGACATCAGCGAATCTGACGAGATTCAGTGGACCGCTCCAGCGACGCTGCGGCTCGTGCAAGAGGGTGAACGAAGTCTGCTGTTGGCGGTGCCAGTGCGAATGCTCGCCACGGCATCGAACCAGCCGGAGTTTGACCGCCTGACCCCTGGCGTCACAGTGAGGGCAGAAGCGTCGATTCGTTCCGGGGAGCCACAGCGGGGGATTGCGCTAACCGTCCGTGCTCGGGGTTCTCCGTCGGTTGTCATGCAGGCCCCGGTGTGGCAACGTGCTGCGGCAGCCGTTCGCGATTCGATGCGTACTTCCTCGCAGAGTCTGAACGGGGACGCCCTGGGTCTACTGCCGGGCCTGGTGGTCGGCGATGAATCAGGTCTGAGCGACGATCTCCGAGACGACATGCAAGCCACCGGGCTGAGTCACCTGACGGCTGTCAGTGGTGCCAATCTGGCGATCATTACCGGCGCAGTACTGGTGATCGCATTGCTGTTTCGAGTGCCGCGGTCATGGGCCGTCATCATCGCTGCGATCGCGTTGTTGTCGTTTGTCACGGTGGTGGGGCCGCAACCGAGCGTGCTGCGGGCAGCGGCCATGGGCGCAGTTGCACTTCTTGCGCTGTTCACCCGCCGACCTCGAGCCGGATTCACCGCCTTGGCGGTGAGCATCGTGGTGGTGCTGCTCATCGATCCTTGGATGTCCGTATCGATGGGCTTTGCCCTCTCCGTCGCAGCGACCGGAGGGCTGCTTGCGTACGCGCAGGTAGCCGCTCGGAATGGACATCCGGTGGGCCAACCCGATGACGTAGCCGGCGAAGAGGTTCCGCCAGCAACGAGACTGCGCGGTCGCTTGCGACGTTGGCTGTGTCTGGGCTTCGGGGTGGCGACTGCGGCCCAACTGGCGACTCTGCCGCTAGTCGCCAGCTTCGGGGATGGCTTGCCGTTGATGGGAGTGTTCGCGAACCTGCTCGCCGAGCCTGCCGTTCCGTACGCAACGGTGCTGGGGTGTGTTGCCGCACTCGTCGGGTTGGTTTCCCCACAAGTGGGGAGCGTGATCGCCTACCTTGCTGGCTTTGGCGCGTCCTGGATTGCCGCCGTCGCTAGGACGTGCGCCGACCTTCCAGCGGCGGTGCTGCCATGGCCGGAGGGCCTTGCGGGGTTTGGCTTGGCAACTGCACTCGTTGTCATGCTGCTTTGGGGATGGATCCGACGCGAGGTGTTAGTCGGATTGCTCCGGTCCAACCCACGAGGGGTTGGCGCCCTAGCAGCGACCGTGCTCGCGATTGGCTTTGTGTTTCGCTCGACTCAGCAGCCATGGCCGCCGCCAGGTTGGCTCGTGGTCGCTTGTGACGTCGGCCAAGGCGATGCGCTCGTGATCTCAACAGGTGATGGTCGAGCAATCGTGGTTGACGTCGGCCCGGAACCCGATGAGATCGATCGTTGCCTCACAGACCTCGGCGTCATTGCGATCGATCTGCTGGTGTTGTCCCACTTCCATGCAGATCACGTTGCAGGTCTAGAAGGCGCGGTCGCTAACCGGGCCGTTGGCGAGGCGATCGTGAGCCCGCTACCGGAGCCACCTGGTCAATACGGGCAAGCGACTCGGGTACTTGGTGAACATTCCATCGGTATCAGGATCGCGGCGCCCGGAGAGGAGGGCATCGCAGGGTTTGCTCGCTATCAGGTGCTGTGGCCGAGTCGCTTGATTCGAGGCGGCGGGTCCGCACCCAACAACGCATCGGTCGCGTTGGCCGTCGAAGTCGGCGATCCAGCAATCAAGATTCTGCTCACCGGTGACTTAGAACCGAGTGCCCAGCAGGCGGTACTTGCCGGGGGAGTCCCTAGCGATGTCGACATCGTTAAAGTTCCACACCACGGCTCCCGGAACCAAAGCTCGACATTTGCGACGTCGTTCCCGGCGCAGGTAGCGATCTTCAGCGTTGGAGCGGACAACACGTACGGTCACCCTGCGCCCGCCACGCTGGACCAGTGGGAAGAGGTAGGCGCACAGATAGCTCGTACGGATCAACTTGGGGACATCGCGGTTGGCCGATCGCAGGGCGAGCCCATCTTTTTTGTGGGGCGCGGCGCGCAGAGACCGAAGTCGTGACATTCTTCGGATCAGGAAATCCAGGCAGCCAGTATCGTGCGGCCGCCTGGAATCGGAATTGCGGAGGGCCGAACGATCGCAGCGACAAAGCACGAGTCCTTGACCCTCGTCGTCGGTGGCGAGGCGCTACTCGTCGAACGGGCCGTCGATTCGGTCGTTCAAAGTGCCCGCAAGGTTGATCCGCAGACCGAACGCCGAGACCTTGATGCAACGGAGCAAGGAATCATTGGGCGCATAGAAGAGGCGTGCTCACCGACGCTGTTCGGTGGTGGAGCGGTGGTTGTGATCGACAACGTCGAGTCCGCGGATGAACCCGCCGTGGCCGCCATAGTCGCGGCCGCGGCACAGGCCTCGGATGAAGTTGCGATCGTCGCACTGCACGCCGGTGGTGCTCGCGGAAAGAAGTTGCTCGATCGGCTGTCCCAGGCTGCAGGGACTCGCGTCGACTGTGTGGAGATCAAGAAAGGTCGGGGGATTGGCGACTTTGTCTCCGCGGAGGTCCGAGCAGCCAAACGAACGATGTCGCCGCAGGCGCAATCGATCCTGATCGCCGCCGTAGGCAGCGATGTGCGTGCGCTTGCATCGGCAGTCAGTCAACTGGCGAACGACATTGAAACCCGCGAGATCGAGGCAGACGATGTGAGCCGCTACTTCGGTGGCACCGTCGATGTCACCGGATTCCAAATCGCCGATGCCGTAATGAACCGTCACGGGTCGCAGGCGTTGCGGCTGCTAAGGCTTGCTGAAGGCACCGACGGTGCACGGTTGGGCCCCGCCACCGTCGCGTCGTTGACGAATTCAGTCCGTCAACTCGTGGCAGTTGCGACTGCGCCCCCAGGGATGTCCGAACGGGACCTCGCCGTCCACGCGAAGGTGCCGCCGTGGAAGCTGCGAACGTTGAATCAGCAGGCCAGGCGGTGGTCGCAACGAGACCTGGCGTACGCGATCGTGATCCTCGGCGATCTAGACGCCGGAATGAAGGGTGGTTTGCGTGAAGGCGAGCAACTCGAGCCAGTTCAGAAGGGACTCGCTCTCGAATCGGCAGTCGTAAGCCTCGCCACCAGCTGAGTTCAATCTCGCCACTAACGAGGTTCAACAACGACAGAAACCCCGCAGTGCGCGGACCTCACGAGGTGTCGAGGGCTCCGCGCGAAGCGGGGTTAGTGTCGCAGTTGTGCGAGTGCCTATTGGCTACTTGCCGACGCTGGCGGCGGTCTTAGCGACAGCGCTCTTACGGTTTGCGGCTTGGTTCTTGTGGATGACACCCTTGCTCGCGGCCTTGTCGAGGTCGCGGGTGGCCTTCTTCGCGGCTGCGGACGCCTTGTCGGCATCGCCAGCAGCAACGGCTTCGTTGACGCGACGGATCGACGTCTTGAGCTCGCTCTTGACCGCCTTGTTGCGCTCGTGGCGCGCATTGTTGGTCTTATTGCGCTTGATTTGGGACTTGATGTTTGCCACTACTCATCCAAAGTTTCGTCTGCTGATGGGTCGTGTGCTGGCAGCGAGAATTCCAAACAGTGATGTGGATTCTGTCCGGAAGTGCTGAAATCGTGCCGCACCTAACGAACAAGAGTACCTGCAGGGGACTCGCGGCGCACGTTCCCCCCGTTGGATGCAAGGATTACCCGGTGAGTGCACCCGGTCCCGGCAAGACGCCGCCGCAGTTGTTGCGCAATTTCTGCATCATCGCGCACATCGACCACGGCAAATCGACACTGGCTGATCGCATGCTTCAACTGACCGGAGTGGTTGATCCGCGGCAGATGCGTGCGCAATACCTCGACCGGATGGATATCGAGCGCGAACGCGGCATCACGATCAAGTCGCAAGCCGTGCGCTTGCCGTTCACGGCAAGCGACGGTGTGACGTACGTGCTCAACCTGATCGACACTCCGGGCCACGTGGACTTCACCTACGAGGTGTCCCGCAGCCTGGCCGCCTGTGAGGGCGCAGTGCTCCTTGTTGACGCAGCGCAGGGAATCGAAGCTCAGACGCTGGCGAACCTCTACCTCGCTCTCGAGAACGACCTGCAGATCATCCCCGTACTTAACAAGATCGACCTGCCCGCTGCGCAGCCAGAGAAGTACGCGGCGGAGTTGGCGAACATCATCGGCTGCGACCCCGCGGATGTTTTGCGCGTGAGCGCGAAGACGGGCGAGGGCGTCGATGACCTCCTCAATACGGTCGTCGACCTCATCCCCGCCCCGGTGGGCGATGCCGATGCGCCCGCCCGTGCACTGATCTTCGATTCCGTCTACGACGCCTACCGCGGCGTCGTGACGTATGTCCGAGTCATCGACGGTGAACTCAAGCACCGCGAACGAATCCTGATGATGAGCACGAAGTCCACTCACGAGGCACTTGAGGTAGGAGTCATTTCGCCTGAGCCGATCTCGAGCGCGGCCCTCGGTGTCGGCGAGGTGGGCTACTTGATCACCGGAGTCAAGGACGTCCGACAATCCCGCGTCGGCGACACAATCACGGTCGCGAACCATGGGGCGACAGAAGCGCTCGGTGGCTATCGCGATCCGAAGCCAATGGTGTTCTCCGGGCTCTACCCGCTCGACGGATCAGACTTTCCGGACCTTCGCGACGCGCTCGACAAACTGAAGCTCAACGATGCCGCGCTGGTGTACGAGCCGGAGTCTTCGGCGGCGCTTGGATTCGGTTTCCGGTGCGGCTTCCTCGGACTGCTTCACCTTGAGATCGTGCGCGAGCGCCTTGAGCGTGAATTCGGTCTTGATTTGATCTCGACTGCGCCGAACGTCGTGTACCAAGTGACGATGGACGATGGTTCGACGTTCGTCGTCACCAACCCGAGTGAATTCCCCGAAGGGAAGGTCTCGAAGGTTGAGGAACCGATCGTCAAGGCGACGATTCTTGCGCCGAGCGACTACGTCGGAGCGATCATGGAGCTCTGCCAGACTCGTCGCGGCACGCTTCAAGGCATGGACTATCTGTCCGAGGATCGCGTCGAGATGCGCTATATCCTGCCGCTCGCCGAGATCGTGTTCGACTTCTTTGATCAACTGAAGTCCCGTACCAAGGGGTACGCCTCGCTGGACTACGAACCCAGCGGCGATCAAGAAGCTGACCTGGTGAAGGTGGACATCCTCTTGCAAGGTGAGGCAGTGGATGCGTTTTCGGCGGTCGTTCACCGCGACAAGTCCTACGCGTACGGCGTGGCGATGGCAGCGAAGTTGCGGGAGCTCATTCCTCGGCAACAGTTCGAGGTGCCGATCCAGGCCGCAATCGGTTCGCGGATCATCGCGCGCGAAACCATCCGTGCGATCCGCAAGGACGTCCTCGCGAAGTGCTACGGCGGTGACATCACCCGAAAGCGCAAACTCCTTGAAAAGCAGAAGGAGGGCAAGAAGCGGATGAAGACGGTTGGCCGAGTCGAAGTCCCGCAGGAGGCGTTTATCGCTGCACTTTCTACCTCTGAGGACTCCGGTCCGAAGAAGTAATTCAGCGGTTCGGTGGACGTCATCCAGCGATCTTGCAACCCCGCGTATTCACACCGATTCGTGACTTTTGAACGAGGAATGACACCGCTTTTAGCGAATTTGAGCCAAAAGCAGCACAAAATGTCTACGAATTTCCCCTTTGTCTAGTGCAGATAGGTGGTGTCGCCTGCAATACGGCGTGCCGCACCCTAGGCTGAGCGGCGATCACCCAATGGTGTGACGCACCTAACGCGTCGCATTGACAAATGACAGCCCAACGGGAGGAAATTCCGGCATGGCCTCAACATCAACCGCGCGCGAGAAGCTGCCCACCCCCGCAGCCTCGCTCACCCAACTCTTCCTGGATCGTGTAGCAGCGACCCCAACCCGCGAGGCATTCCGTGCCCCGACGGAGTCTGGTTCCTGGAGCTCCATGACCTGGCAAGAGGTCGGCGACGACGTCACCAACCAGGCCGCAGGCCTGCTCGCGTTGGGCCTTGAGCCCGAACAGCGTGTTGGCATCGCCGGCGAAACCAGCGTCGTCTGGATCCTCGCGGATCTCGCTGTTGCCGTCGCCGGCGGAGCGGTTACGACGGTTTACGCATCGACTGGTGCCGACGATGTCGCGTACATCTTGAGCGACTCCGACACCCGCATCATCTTCGCCGAGAACGAGGCGCAGGTTGCCAAGCTCCGCGAGAAGAAGTCAGAACTTCAGCACCTCGGCAAGGTCATCCTCTTCAACGGAACCCCAGAAGCATCTGACGGTGACTGGGTCATCACGCTTGACGATCTACGTCAGCTCGGCAAAGAGAAACTGCTTGCTGAGCCGAAGATTGTTGCGGAGCGCGCGGCTTCGGTCACAGGCGATCAACTTGCGACCCTCATCTACACCTCGGGAACCACAGGCAAGCCCAAGGGTGTCGAGCTGACCCAGAGCAACTGGGGCTACATCGGTGCCGCACTCGAAGGTATGGGTGTACTCGGCGTTGATGACGTCCAGTTCCTGTGGCTGCCACTTGCGCACGTCTTCGGTTCGGTGCTGATTGCTGCTCAGCTGCAGCTCGGCTTCGTCACCGCAGTTGACGGTCGCGTCCCCAAGATCGTCGAGAACCTGCCGGTCGTCAAGCCAACGTTCATGGGTGCCGTCCCGCGCATCTTCGAAAAGGTCTACGCGGGCGTCAACGCTCAGGTTGCTGCCGATGGTGGCGCCAAGGCAAAGATTGCCAGTTGGGCGTTCGGCGTTGGCAAGCGCTACAAGGATGCCGAACTCGCGAATGGCAAGGCCCCCGGCGGAATGCTCGGCGCCCAGTACGGAATCGCCGACAAGTTGGTCTTCTCGAAGATCCGCGAACGTCTCGGCGGCAACGTCAAGCTCTTCATCTCCGGATCGGCAGCACTGTCGCCGGAGATCGCCGAGTGGTTCAACATCACGGGTATGCCGATTCTTGAAGGCTACGGTCTCACCGAGACCAGCGCGGCAACTGCGATTGTCCGCCCTGACAACATCAAGTTCGGCACCGTCGGCGAAGCAGTTCCAGGCACCGAGGTCAAGATTGCCGAAGACGGCGAGATCTTGGTCAAGGGTGGCGGCGTTATGCGCGGCTACCACAACAACCCCGAGGCAACTGCCGAGGTGTTCGTTGGTGACGGCTACTTCGCAACGGGCGACATCGGTGAAGTTGACGCGCTTGGTCGCATCAAGATCACCGACCGCAAGAAGGACCTCGTCAAGACCTCGGGCGGAAAGTACATCGCACCGTCGGCGATCGAGAGCCAGTTCAAGGCGATCTGTGGCGTTGCCGGACAGATGGTTGTCCACGCGAACAACCGCAAGTTTGCAAGCGCCCTGATCTCACTCGATCCCGATGCCGCCGCGAAGTGGGCCACGGACCGTGGAAAGCCGACGGATATCGCGTCAATCTCCAAGGATCCCGAGATGATCGCCTACATCACCGAGTCGGTTGACACCCTCAACAGCAAGCTGAACAAGTGGGAGACGATCAAGAAGTTCGAGATCCTCGACACCGAGTTCAGCGTTGACTCCGGAGAGCTCACGCCGAGCTTGAAGGTCAAGCGCAAGGTTGTCGAAGCGAAGTACAAGGATCTGCTCGATTCCCTGTACGCATAGTTGACTCAGACAAACACCGAAGGGGCGCTACCCACAGACGCATTTGCGACTGTGGGTACGCGCCCCTTCGGCGTGTACATCCACGTTCCGTGGTGTTCTAGTCGGTGCGGCTACTGCGACTTCAACACTTACGTTCCTGGTGCGCTCGAGGCAGCATCGCCAGCGAGCTTCGTCGACGATGCCATCGCCGAGATCCGGATCGCACGCGAACTGATGGGTGAACGCAACGTCACGGTTTCCACAGTGTTCTTTGGTGGTGGAACGCCGACGCTGTTGCCTGCTACTGACTTGTCCCGAGTCCTGGCAGAGGTCGATGCCAGCTTCGGCCTCGCGCCAGGAGCGGAAGTGACGACCGAAGCGAATCCGGAGTCCGTCAATCCGCAGTATTTCGAGGCACTGCTCAACTCAGGCTTTACCCGGCTCAGTCTTGGCATGCAGAGCTCGTCAACGAGTGTGTTGGCCACGCTTGATCGCGAACACACGGCAGGGCGCGCGCCGCAGGCAGCTCGGGAAGCGTTCGCCGCAGGATTCTCCGAGGTCAGCCTCGACCTGATCTACGGCACTCCGGGGGAGACCGACCACCAGTGGCGTCAGTCGTTACAGGACGCGTTGTCTGCCGGACCGACCCATGTTTCGGCGTATTCCCTCATCGTCGAACAGGGCACCAAGATGGCTCGCCTGGTGAAGTCTGGTGTCCTCTCCCCGACCGACGATGATGTGCTGGCCCGTCGTTATGAGTGGGCCGATGAAGCACTTAGCGATGCTGGATTGACGTGGTACGAAGTGTCGAACTGGGCTCGCGGTGGGCGTGAAGGTAGCTCGGTGTGCCGCCACAACCTTGGGTATTGGCGCAACGACGACTGGCTCGGAGTTGGGGCCGGTGCGCATAGCCATGTCGGCGGCCTGCGTTGGTGGAACCAGAAGCACCCGGCCCGCTGCTCTGCCTCGCTGGCGAAGGGTGGATTGCCTGTCGCCGGTTGCGAGCGGCTAACGAGCGCCGAGCAGGAGGTTGAAGAGATCATGTTGCGGTTGCGACTGGCCGAAGGCCTACCCGTGGAGCGTGTCTCGGGCGAGCGGCGTGCAGATATTGACCGGCTCGTTGCCGAAGGGCTATTGAACCCGCAGGCATCCTCGAAAGGGCTCCTCATCCTGACGTCGCGCGGGCGCCTGCTGGCTGACCTTGTGGTCCGCACCCTGACCTAGGCAGGGAAATTGGTTGAACCTTGGCCAAGTGCTCATCACGTGCCCCTTTCCCCATGGGTACCTGCCGCATACGCTCAATCCAACGATCTAGGCCGCGTGATTTCTCAGGTGGCCTCTCAGTTCTTGGAGGGCCACTGTGCGGGCAGAACGGGCAGGGATGGGTGGCACGACGCTGCCCGGGCTTGCCGCGGTGATCGTGGCGGCCCTCGCCAGTGGACCCATCGTGGCAACCGCACCTGCAACCGCTAGCGCACCTAGTGCAGCGAACCATTCAACGGACGCGGCAATGCACCAGGACGTCGCGCTAGGTGACGCCTGGGCTGAAGTTGACGAGTCGGTTAATGCCCCTGCTCGGGCGCTGACCTCTGAGCTTGATTCCAACGACAAGGCCAGAGTGGTCACAGTCAAGGACGTCGATGGGGCTCCGGTGATCACCAGTTCTGCCGTGAGGGGCAGGAAACAGGCGACGGCCGTTGTTGAACACGAGCAGGCGGGGCAAGACACGGTCGCAGTCGCTGTTCAACGCAAACAGCATCTACTCGCGAGCCAGTCGAACGTGCTGACCTTGGCGAGGGCGAGCAAGACGAGGGCCGCCAAGGCGAGGGCGGGCAACAGCCGAGACCCCTACATCGACTCACAGTGGGCTCTGAGGACGCTTGAGGCAGATTCGAGTTGGTCGGTGGCAGACGGATCAGGCCAGACTGTCGCGGTGATCGATACCGGCGTGAGCCGGGAGCCTGATGTGGCGCGGAATCTACTTGTCGGGTGGGACGTCATTCGGGGTCGATCAGATGGTCGAAACGACCAGAACGGCCACGGCACCCACGTTGCGGGGGTGATCGCTGCTGAGGCGAACAACGGGATAGGTGGCGCGGGCCTCGCGCCCGGCGCGAAGATATTGCCGGTGCGCGCCCTCGACACGAACGGCAACGGATTCTGGTCGGACGTCGCAAACGGCATCGTCTATGCAGTGAATCAGGGCGCGGGTGTCATCAATCTGAGCCTTGGTGGCGACACCGATGATCCGAGCCTTCGGGCGGCAATCAACTATGCACTTGGCAATGGTCGGATTGTCGTTGCCGCCGTTGGCAACGATGGCACGGGCGCCGCGACGTACCCCGCGGCCTACCCCGGGGTGATCGGCGTTGCTGCCTCAGATGGCGCGGATCGAGTTGCGAGTTTCTCGAACCACGGGCAGGCAGTTGACCTCGCAGCGCCTGGTGTGGGGATCCTCTCGACGGTGCCTGGCGACTTCGCATCGAGCAGCGGTACCTCGATGGCGGCTCCATTCGTGTCAGCTACAGCGGCATTGCTCCGATCAGCAGCAGTGGCGCGCGGACTCGGTCACGTTGATGTGCAGCAAGCGCTCCGGTCGAGCGCTGTCGACGTCGAAGCACGCGGCTTCGACGCACGTAGCGGTGCCGGACGCGTTAGTGCGAGAGGGGCGCTATGCGCGGTGGGCGCGTGTGCGTTTGGCCTCAAAGCGGTGGTAACCATGAAGAAGCGTAAGGTGATCGTGCGTCTGAATCGGGACGGAGTTCAACGGGTTGTTCTGCAGCGCAAGGTTGGAAAGAAGTGGAAGCAGGTCCGCGTGCGCATGACGGCGGCGACTGGGGTCGCGACGTTCAAAGTGAAGAAGCGTGCGAAGCCGTACCGGGTCGTTGTTCCAGCGACCAACGAGACCAGTGCCGCAGTTAAGAGGCCACTCAAGTTTCGGTAGATCGTTGCCGTGGCAATGGTGGTGCTTGAGCGTGATCTGAATCCGCAGTTAGTCCTTGTAGACGACAGCGCGCACTGTTCGGTCGGAGAGGATTGCCTGCCGCTTGGCGTCCCAGAGGGGCCATAGCCAGAGGATGAGCCCGAGTCCGCACACGGCGATGAGGATCAATTCGAGGTAGACCAGGAACGCTCGCAATACGCCGAAGCCAACACCGATTGGCTGGTTAGTCGCCTCGTCGACGGTTGAGCACCCTAGGAGCCGCTTTGCCAGCGACCTTCCGGTCGTGCCTTCTAGGTAGCCCTTGTTCGAGAACCAGTAGAGGATCGCGATGAGATACAAGAGGTAGAACGTGAAACCTGGGCCGTGGGTTTCGAAGACTTGGTAGTCCGGGCCGTCGCTAAAGGTTCGCGTGACCACAGTCGTTGAGGAGTAGAAGTACATCTGCGCGATGGTCGTGAGGATCAGCGCAGGCAAGAAGTCCAAGAAGAACCCAAGTGCGCGGACAGGCCACCCGGCGTAAACCCGCTCGCCGAGGGCAACACCTGACGGCGTGGTCGGTTCACTGTTCTCAGGCAACGTGACCCTCTCCAATTGGTTGCGGACATAAACGTTGCGGGTCCGGACCTCCTAGAAGATCCGGACCCGCAACGTTCAAATGGTGCGACTAGTCCTTGTAAACGACTGCGCCTGTCACCTTGTCGGAGAGCAAACACTGACGCTTGGAATCCCATAGTGGCCACAGCACACCGACGTAGCAAATTGCGAAGTCAACCCAGAGAAGCAAGAGCCGAACAAAGCCCATGCCGAATCCGAGGGGCTCTCCAGTTGCTTCATTCACTGTGGTGTAGCCAGTGACCTGCTTGCCGATCGACTTTCCGGTGGTGCCTTCGCGGTAGCCCTTGTTCCACACCATGAAGAGAATGCCGAGCAAGTAGAAGAAGAGTGCGATGAGCAGCCCGATCGCAGACGTGGAGGCATCTTGCGTCACGTAGGTGTAGCCACCCACAGTCTGTACCACCTCAGTTGATGTGGTCATGACGATCGCAATGATGTAGCCAATGCCACCGAGGATCGCGGCCGGAATGTAGTCGATCAAGTATGCAAGCACACGCCAGATCCATTCGGCGTACTGCTTTCCATTCGGAGCCATGCCTGGAACCGGGGCTTGGCCGTATGCCGGTGGAGGCGGAGGAGTGCCTGCAGCGGGTGGGGGCGGCGGTGGCGGAGGCGTGCCACCACCGATTGGTGGAGTGGGCGGATTGTCGCCGGGAGGCGGCGTCGCTTCTGACATGTCTCGAGCCTTTCGTCGGGGGATGTCAAGCACCTTCGTGCTCAACCCCTGCTATTGAACGTGGAGGAAGATACCTGCATCTCTAGCCACGATCACGCAAATCGTCCCAAAACCGGACGTTTATGCGCAATAGCGAAAGGGTATCGGCGTCACTCGAATGCGCGCGGCACCGCGCCGATAGGGGGATTTCGACCTATCCGCACGGGACCTTTGCTGCACCGGGGTGAAAGTGCCAGTGCGATCGGCAGTATTGCGAACTATTTGACGAGGCGAAGGATGTATGGCACCCGGTAGAACTCGCCCCTATTCGCGCGCATGGCGCCAATGATCTCGAACACGAGTACCGCGATCGAGTAGGAGAAAAGCAGGATGAACCAAAGGATGAAGAGCATGATTCCTGCGGGCGGAAACGCGATGGTCAGTCCCAATCCAATGGTGAATAGCCCGATAAACGCGGTCAGGCTGACGATTGTGGCGGTGATCGACAAGTTGAGCGCTTCCTTCGACGAGTCGCGAACAAATGCTGATCGATCCTTGTAGACCAGGAAAATGATGAGCGGGGCGAGGAAGCCGAAGAGGATCGCGAGCACGTACGCGAGCATTGCCCACATTCGTTCGTCAGTTTGAGAGAGCGGTTGTGGAGCGGGTGGCCCGTACTGCTGCAGGCCGTACGGCTGCTGTCCTGGGGGAAGCTGCCCGGCGGGTGGAGTCTGTGGGTATTGACCAGGTGCAGGCTGCCGACTGATCGGCTGACCGTAGGGGCTTTGGCCCGTGTTTGCGGCGTTGTCAGGATTGTTCGCGCTGCCTGGATCCTGCTGGGACATCGTGTGGCCTCCGCCGTTGTGTGCTCGCCAAGTCAGTTGTGTGCTCGCCAAGTAGCAAGTGAACGTCTTGAGGTGATGCTACGCAGTCGTGGCGGTGACTCGTCGAAGCTGGTGTTCGAGTCCTGTCAGGGTTTCGGGTCGGATACTTCGGCAATACTCTCGTCAACGGCAGGCCCGTGAGGGTAGCCAGGGACAACAGCGCGCCCCTTCGACCACATCCGGTTGGCAAGCCAAATCCCGATAAGGGCGCAGACCGTCAGGAGGACCCACGAATAGAACGCAAGCAGGTGCACTTGTGCATCCGTGGGTGAAGGCATCTTTCCCGTCTCAAACGCGTTCACGGTCGCGGGTTCGCCGCTCGTGATTTGGGTCAGTACCGCTGCAAGGCCGGACGACGCATCCCAAATCCAATGGAGCAGCACGACGGTGAGCCACCAACCTGCGACGCTCCATGCCACGTGGAGTTTGCCGGTCTTACTCGCAGCGGCGAAGAGCGCGCCCGCTAGCAGCGCCGTCCATAGTCCGTGCCCAACGGGGGTCAGCATTCCGCGCACGAGTTGGGTCTCGAGCACGGGAAGGATGTCGGTTTCATTGGTCAGAATCAGCGCATTGAAGGCGTATCCAGACGTTTCAAACGCCGCGAATCCGAAACCCACACAGGCGCCAAGCACCATACCGTCGCGCAGGTAGTAGGTCGTGAGGCTTCGCGCCAACCACCAGACGATCGCAATCTTGATCGTCTCTTCAATGACGGCGACGCCCGGCAGCCACAGGATTACCGGGATGTGATTGAGCATGAGCGTTTCAAGGAGCGCCGCAAGCGTCACGCCGAGTAGTCCACCGACCGCGAAGGCCGAGACGAGTCGCTGAACGGACAGCACTGAGTCGCGTCCATCTGGGGTGACGCCGGAATATTCTTCCCGTTCGAAGACCCACACAGCGAATACCACCGGGGTCAAGAAACTCCCGACGAAGATCACTACCGGGATTAGTGCAGTCACTTCCGTGGTCCACAAGACTGCGACCGTCAGCACCCACAGCAACAGCCCGGTCACGAGCACTTTCAGCCACAAGCGGTTCTTGGGTGGCATGAGGGCGGTCACGATTGTCAGCCTAGGCAGTTCGCGGCCGCCATGACACATTTCGTCAGCCATCAGCGCCACTGCAGTCGGTAGGTCGGTTTGTGCCCATAGACTTGTGGGGTGACTGATGAACGTCGCCTCGCAGGTGATGACCGCAAGCTCGAAGTGCTGCGCGCAATCATCGAGGACTTTGTTACGACGTCCGAGCCGGTGGGATCAAAAGCGTTGGTTGAGCGGCATGCGCTCGGAGTGAGTTCAGCAACGATCCGCAACGACATGGCGCTGCTCGAGGACGAGGGCTACATCGTTCAGCCGCATACGTCGGCGGGGCGAATTCCGACTGACAAAGGCTATCGCTTGTTCGTCGACCAACTATCGCAATTGCGGCCCCTCAGCGGAGCTGAGAGCAAAGCGATTCACACGTTCCTTGACCGCGCGGTTGACCTTGACGACGTGATGGCGAGCACCGTCAGGCTGTTGGCCGCATTGACCAAACAAGTCGCACTCGTCCAGTACCCGTCGTTGACTCGTTCGTCGGTGCGCCATGTTGAACTCGTAAACCTTGGTGCGGGCAGGCTGTTGCTGGTGGTGATCGCCGACACCGGCCGGGTCGAACAACGGGTGGTTGAGGTTCCAGCAGGGATTGATGAAGACAGCGTTGGACGCCTCCGCAGTGCCTTGAACTCCGCAGCAATGGGGCAATCGTTTACCGACGTGGCAGACCGCGTCGCGGACCTTCCCAACCAGTTCACCGACATCGAACGGGCGACCGTGACGGCCGTGACGGCAACGCTGCTTGAAACCGTCGTGGAACGCCACGAAGAACGAGTTGTGCTCGGCGGAACCGTGCACCTTGCCCGGGCAGGGGCGGACTTTTCAACCAACCTCGAGCCCGTTCTTGAGGCGTTGGAGGAACAGATGGTGCTGCTGAGGCTGCTCAGCGAGCAGGCTGGCGACACCGATCCGGTGTCCGTGATGATCGGCCGTGAGAACAGCGTTGAGGGCTTGAACAGCACCTCTGTCATCACCGCGGGGTACGGAAGCGCAGGTCAGCAAATCGCCCGCCTCGGGGTTGTCGGTCCCACCCGGATGGACTATCCAGGCAATATGGGGGCGGTGGGTGCAGTCGCCAGATACCTCGGGCGCATGATTGATACCCAATAAGAAAAGTGACTGTGGTCGGCAACCGGGCCAACCGCAGTCTGCGTCGGGTGGCGCAAACCGCGCCATATGGCGAATCTCATTCGATAGGTGAAGGTGGAACGTGGCGAGCGATTACTACTCGGTACTTGGTGTGTCGCGCGAGGCTACTGGCGAAGAGATCAAGCGGGCGTACCGCAAATTGGCGCGTGAACTACACCCTGACGTGAATCCAGATCCGGCGACCCAGGAGAAGTTCAAGGAAGTGACGGCCGCGTACGAGGTCCTCAGCGATCCGTCGAAGCGCCAGATGTACGACCTCGGTGGGGATCCGCGAGGTGGTCAGTCCGCCGGTGGATTCCAGGGTGGCTTCGGCTTCGGCGACATCATGGACGCATTTTTCAACAACGGAGGCGGCGGTGGACGTGGCCCGCGCTCCAGGGTTCGACGTGGCCAAGATGCGCTCATCCGGCTAGAAATCGATCTTCGCGAGGCGGTTTTCGGCACGGTCCGCGATATCACTGTCGACACAGCTGTCGGCTGCGGGACGTGCTCGGGTGCGGGCTCCGCGCCGGGCACCGATCGAGTGATGTGCACGATGTGCCAAGGCCGAGGTGAAGTTCAGACTGTTCAACGTTCGTTCCTTGGCCAAGTCATGACTGCTCGTCCGTGCCCGCAGTGCGGCGGCTTCGGCGATTTGGTGTCGACGCCGTGTCCAGACTGTGCCGGCGACGGCCGGGTTCGGACTCGACGGACGCTGACCGTGAAGGTGCCCGCCGGGGTCGATACCGGTACCAGGATCCAGCTGACGGGCGAAGGCGAAGTTGGGCCAGGCAACGGTCCGGCGGGAGACCTGTATGTCGAAATCGTTGAGAAGGCAGATGAGGTCTTCGAGCGCGAGGGCGATGATCTGCACTGCACGGTGACGATCCCGATGACGGCAGCGGCGCTTGGGACCAGCGTTACTCTTGAGACTCTCGACGGCCCGGAACTTATCGAAATTCGGGCGGGCACACAGTCAGGAAGCACGCGAACTTTGCGTGGCAAGGGAGTCAGCCACCTGCGCGCGAATGGTCGTGGCGACCTACACGTCCACATCGCGGTCGCGACTCCGACGAAGCTCGATTCCGCACAGGAAGAGCTGTTGCGACAGTTCGCGATTTCTCGGGGTGAAGAGAACCCGGTCGGCCAGGTTGCGCACGGGCAGTCGGGACTGTTCTCGCGCATCCGCGACGCCTTCCGGTGACGGCGCCCTTCTTCTACGGTGACGCCGCAACGATCGCGGCAGCGTCGCCTGGCGACAGTTACATCCTTGACGGCGAGGAAGGCCGCCACGCAGTAACCGTGAAGCGTCTCGCGGCCGGGGAGGCGGTCCTGCTCGGAGACGGTCACGGAGTAGTTGCTTCCGGCGTGGTGGAACGGGCCGTGGGGAAGTCTGAACTGGTGGTTCTGATCAGCGAAATTGCCCGACTTACTCCAGCGAGCCCGACCGTCACGGTGGTTCAAGCTTTGATCAAGGGTGACCGGATGGAACGCGCGATCGAGACGATGACCGAGGCTGGCGTCGATCGCGTCGTGCTATGGCAATCGCAGCGATCGATCGTGCGAACAGATGCAGCGTCCGCCCAGAAGCTGCGCGCGAAGCTCGCATTGCGCGCGCAACAAGCTGCAAAGCAGGCGCGGCGCGCATTCGTTCCCGAGATCACATCTGTGATGAAGATTGCCGATCTCGCGGCGCACATCGGGCAGGATTGCCAGATCTTGGTGCTGCACGAGGAGGCGACCGATTCCCTGAGTGAGGTGCTGCATCCCGCGAGTGACCGAGGTAGCGCGCGGCCAGATGTCGTGGTTGTTGTCGGTCCAGAGGGCGGTATCGACGCTGACGAACGTCAGTCCCTGGCCGATCTCGGTGGGGTCGCTGTGGGGCTTGGGCCGAGTGTTTTGCGGGCGTCCACCGCTGGAACAGTGGCGCTTGGGTGGGTCATGGGTGCAAGTGGCCGATGGACGGTGCGAGACTGAAGCGGTGACTGACTGCCTCTTTTGCAAGATTGCGACCGGCGACATTCCCGCGACAATTCTCGCCGAAAGCGAGCACGTCGTGGTGTTCGCCGATGTGCATCCGCAAGCTCCGGTGCACCTGCTCGCTATCCCGCGCGAACACCACGAAGATGTTGCGGCATTGGCGGCGGCAGACCCGACGCTCGCGGGGGAGTTGCTCGCAATCGCGACCCAAGCAGCGCAGTCAGCGGGCCTCGATGAGGGCCACCGGGTGGTCTTCAACACGGGCCGCGACGGGGGTCAGACTGTTCCTCACGTGCACGCGCACGTGATCGGTGGCCGACAAATGACTTGGCCGCCGGGCTAAAGCCCCTTACCCTAGAGGGGCAAGGCCAGCTGCAAGGCGCGGCAG
>JBAYVO010000018.1:0-20186 GCA_041674545.1 Candidatus Nanopelagicales bacterium
AGACTGATACGCCGGCCGTCGGCTGCACCCTTGCGAGGCCGATCCGGTGGAGTTGCTGTTGGCAATGTCCGCGCGTTCCAGATCGAATGCGCAGTGGCGATCGATGCGGCAATCGCCCCTGTGGCGGCGAGGGTTCGAATGATCCGGGTCATGTGCTCGCGGCCTGCTGCCTGATTCCGGTAGCCGTCGCCGACTCGTTGCCCCGGCCCGTCGCCAGTAACCAGAGGTACGGGATGGTGACGATCGCCATCGCGACCCCGCCCACGAACGCGACGCTTAGTCGGTCAAAGAAGAACGCATTGGAGACGATCCCGCCGACCCAGGTCCACGTCCATAACGTCGCGGGAACGACCTCTGAGACGTTGCGGGCCGGCAGGTACGACAGGAGGAACATGAGGACAAAGCTCGCCCCGAGCCAACCGAGGTAGTTGACGGCTGGAATGCCCGGCACACCTGGCAGCGCAGTCGGGTTCGGAGCCCAGATCCAATATCCCGCCGACACCATCTGCGGGTCTAGGAACAGATCCCAGGCAGTCATCGAAAGCGCGCCGATTGCAGAGCAGGTGATGCGGTACGCGTGCCCACCACCGAGTCCGTTGGTCAGTCTCCTGGCGAGCAGCAGCACAGGGTAGGCGGTCATGGCCCAAGCAAGCGGAACGACGAGTGGTACGGACAAGAGTTGAATGCCCAGGGCGCTGGTGTAGTCGTAGGGCGAGAAGGGGAAACCGGTCCCGGTGCCGAGCGCTTCTATCGCGAACGCGAACGCGAAGGTGATGCCGAGGTAACTGAGTGCCCAGCGGGCGCCGAAATTGAGCCACGCATGTGCGACGCTCGTGCCCGCGAAAACGATCACCGTGACGATTGTCAATACAGTTCGTTGTTGACCTTCGGCAAGCGGCCACAGGATCTGTAGGAAGATTGTGAGGGCAGCGCCGACGGCGGGGAGCCACGAGAGCTTCACCGGCCGCTTGGACTGGCTGTTCGCTGCTGCACGGTCCAGCTGCTCGGTGACGTTTTGCTCAGCCATGCTCGTCGCCAACTCGCGGCAGGCTGTGGGCGCCGATCGGCGTCCCGCAAAAAGTGCCGGTTGCGCTGGTGACGTGGAACCGTGCGAAGAGTTCCTCGCTGTACCAACCAACTCGTGCGGTGTCATCGACGACGCGTTGATGCGCGGCCCCCGTGGTGAAGGCGTTGAGGGCATTGGAGTCCTGCCAAACCGAGAAAGTGCCTTGTAGGCCAACGGGTGCCTCGCCAATTCCGGTGCGCACAATAAGGCCGGGCGCGTGGGAAGTGGCATCGGCGACCGGTGGGACCGCGCGTGCGAACCGGCGCCAATGGCGCATCGGAATCCGCGCGCGAGTGATCGCTGCGACGGGTCCGGTAGTTCGATGGCGAATGCATGGGGAAAACGGATCCTCGCCAGACCACAGACCTCGGCTGCTCACCGGCGCAAGCGCGAACCTGGCCTTCTCGAAACTGTGGTGGTCCCACGTCGTCACCAGCGAACTGAGTTCGAAGACGCGAGCGTCAGACGCCTCATCCCAACACGCGATGAGTCCCCAATGGTGGAAGTCCGCATCACGAACACTGAACGTCTCGCCGGACCCGGTGCCGAGGAGTTTCGCGAAACGCAGGCCGTGAATCCTGCGGATCTTTCGTCGTCCGGTCGCCATCCGAACCAGCGACCCCGGGATTGCTCGGGCGGGCACTCCCCAAAGGTGGACGGTCACCACCGGCGCGCTCGGCAGGGGTGTCGCAGCGTGAGCCATGCACCAACGTTAGTTGCGCTGGAGTCGGCCTCGATGGGCAACTAGGTGAACAACTGGTCAAGATGGTCTACGTGAATGCGCAGAGTGGGAGCAACCGCGAGCCCTTCGAACCGAACCGTGACGCGTTGCGATACGCGCTAGACCTCGTCGTTGATCCTCCTGGCACCAATCCATCGGCACTCGAGGAGTTGCCGTCCGCTATGCCATCGCGGGGTATTGGCCCCCAAGCCGCGCTTGAATTGGTCGCCCAGATCGCGCTGCCTCAATCATCTTCGTTGCTCGATCCGATGGCGGCATCACGAATGGCAACCCCGACTCCATGGCTAACCTGGGCGGCGGCGGTCTGGTCGGCATCTCGCAGCGAGAACTTGCTGCACAAAGCAGATACCCCTCAAGTCAACGAACTCCAGGATCGCGTCATTGGCTGGCTTTCACCGTTGTGGGGGATGGTGACTGGGCACTTTGTGCCAGGCGGAACCATCGCCAACTTGACGGCATTATGGGCCGCCCGAGATGGCTCTGGCGCAACTCGAATCGTGACGTCCGAGGCAAGTTCGGTATCGGTGAGCAAGGTTGCCCGAGTGCTCGGTATGCCGCTGATCTTCATCGACAGCAATCCCGATGAATCCATCAATTTGGATGCGCTGATCGATTTCGCTCGCCGTGATCCGGACGGGATGAGTCGCACAGCAGTAGTCCTGACCGCGGGAACGCAAAACACGGGCGCGATCGACCCGCTTCGCGACGCGATGAAGGGTTTGAGCAATCTGGGTCTCAAGCCCGCGTGGTGGCACGTAGACGCATCATGGGCGGGACCGCTCGCGCTTTCTGATCGCCGGCGTTCACTGCTGAAGGGAATCGACGGTGCTGATTCGGTGACGATCTCGGCTCACAAGATGATGTTTCAGCCAACCGAGTCGGCCGTCGTGCTATTCAAGGATGCCGCGCGATCTGATTCGGTCCTCGAGTTTGCAGGGCCCGATGAGACCACTCAGGTCGGGCTACTCGGATCTCGCGCTGACCGTTCATTGGCGCTGACGCTGCTCCTACTGGCGTATGGCGAGGATGGTCTTGCCGCGTGGGTAGATTCCGGGATAGACGCGATGATGGCGCTGGCCGAGGCGCTGCGCCAACGCCCCGATGTGGACGTGTTCAACAGCCCGGTATCGGGGGTATTGCTGTGGCGATCGACAGCGCACAGTACCGATGATGTCTTAACGGGGCTGGGTCGAAAGGTGGCCGGTCTCGGAATCGCTGATGGGCGCCGTTGGGTGCGCCAGGTCGGGTCGAACCCGCTGATGGACGTTGAGGAATTGGTCGTGCGCATTGACGCGGTGCTCGACGCGTTGAACGCGAATCAACAAACTCCGACTCACCGCTAAAGTAGGTTGACCAGCGCCTAGCCAAGCACCTAGTGTTCGAACATGAGTTCGAATGAAGTGGTCTCCGCGACAGTCGCAGCATCCATCTCGCCCCAGGGCGCCGGTACCGGCAGTGGTTTTGCTGGCCTGGGTGCCTCTGTCGTCACGACGGTTCCGCGCGAAGCACATCAACTCGTTGATCTGGCGGTGGACGGGCTCGTGGCGGCCGCGCAGGCGCAAGATGCGAACACGCGCTTCACTGCGGCGCAACTCGCCGCATTGCGGGCAGCTGCCGCGATGGTTGCCGTTCGGTCGAGCACCTCGTCTGCGCCCAATGGGCTCGTCAGGGGGCGTGCGCTCAATGTCTGGCAACTCTTGTCCAGAATTGCGCCGGAGCTTTCAGAGTGGGCCGCTCTGTTTCATTTCAGTGCTGAAAAGAGAACTGCTGTTGCTGCGGGCACGGCCGCAGTGACGACTCGTGAGGCCGATGACAGTCTGCGAGATTCGGCAACGTTCGTCGCGTCGGTTGCTGCTCGTTTGGGCATTCCGAGTAGGCAACTCGATGTCACCGCCCAGTGGCTCGCCGTCAAGTAGCGAGGGCACGCCGACGGCGGGGCGCGACTTGACGTGTGCCGAGGCAAGGTCGTCAAGGTGTGGCCACGATGAAGACTGTGATCCGTGAATGTCGCGGTGTTGACCACGTGAATGAGACAGTGTTGCCATGGCCGATAAACCAGCAGCCCGTCCGAGTCTGCGGTTGATAGCCGGTGACCTCGTGACGTCGTTCGCCCAAGATGTTGCAGTGATTGCCGAAGCCGCACTGACCGGGAAGTCCAGCGCCGACGACGTGACCACCTCCGCCGTGACGGCAGGCGAAGACGAGAAGACTCGGACCCGAACCGTGGCCGTGATTGGCGGTGGGATCTCAGGGCTCGCGGCCGCGTGGTCGATCGTCCGGGATCGCAATTTTGATGCTGACGTAGTCGTCTATGAAGCCTCGCCGTCTGTGGGCGGGAAGCTGCGACTCAACGAAATCGAGGGACTTTCGCTCGATGCCGGCGCGGAATCGATCCTCGCGGTGCGACCTGAAGCGATTGCCCTGGCAAAGTCGGTCGGACTTGGTTCCTCAATCGTCAACCCAGCGACTTCCTCGGCTGCAGTGGTTTCTGATGGTGTGCTTCGGCCGCTTCCCACTGGCCTGATCAGCGGAATTCCGACGGACTTGCGCGCGCTCGCCGCCAGCAATGTGATGTCCCTGCCGGGATTGATGCGGATCCCACTCGATCATGTGCTTCCCCAAACCACCATTCCAGGTGATGTGTCCGTTGGTGACTATGTCGCGACTCGAATGGGGCGCGAGGTAGTTGATCGACTTGTCGAACCGATGCTCGGTGGGGTCTATGCCGGGCGAGCAGAGGAACTCAGCTTGGAGATGACGGTGCCCGCGCTGTTCCGTCTTGCTCGGCGCGAGCGTTCGCTACTCGCTGCGGCAAAGGAAGCGCGCAAGACCGGCGCCGCACCGAGCGGGGCGCGTCGCGGGCCGGTGTTCGCTGGGATCTCCGGTGGTGTTGGCCGATTGCCGATAGCCCTCGCTGATCGCCTAGAACGCAAGGGCGTCACGATCGACCGTGCCACTGAGGTCACCAGTATTCGTAGGACTGCTCATGGCTGGCGTGTGATCACTGGGGAAAAGGGCGACCGCGACGGCAGGACCGTCGACGCAATTGTGATGGCAGTGCCCGCGCCCGTCGCTGCGAAGCTACTCCGCAAGGTGAACCCAACAGCAGCCTCCGCTCTCGACACAGTCGGGTACGCAAGTGTTGCGCTGACGACGTTCCTATACGCACCCGATGAGGTCCCGGCAACAGTGCACGGCAGTGGCTTCCTGGTGCCGCCGGTCGAGGGGTTCTCAATCAAGGCAGCGACGTTCTCGTCACGCAAATGGTCGTGGGTTGCGCGTGCCGGAGCGGCTGGCTCAAAACGTGGCGGCAGCGCAGGTCGTGGTGGCCGGAGCACGACGAACGATCGGCGCAGTTTCATGGTCGTTCGGGCATCGCTTGGACGATTCGGCGAACCAGGGATCTTGCAGAACTCCGATGAAGAACTCGCCAAGCTCGCTGCCGCAGAGCTCACCAAAGTTGCTGGCTTGCCTTCACGCCCGTTGGCGTCGCGAGTGAACCGTTGGGATGACGCGTTACCGCAATACACCGTCGGGCACCGCGGGCGCATGGCTCTGGTCCGTGAAGCGTTGGTGGACACCCCGGGCATCACCGTCTGTGGCGCTGCCTATGACGGTGTTGGCATCGCGGCGTGTGTCGGTTCGGCACAGTTTGCAGCAGGGCAGATCGTGGCCTACATGAGTGAGCGGGGACAATGGGCCCATGGCTGATGACACTGCTTCCGTATCCGCACATCCCGCTGCTGAATCGTCAACTCCGCCGCAGGCGACAAAGCCCAAGGCGCGCGACCTCAACGATGTCCTGCGCTACACGATGTGGTCGGTGTTCAAGGTAGACCGCGCCGCGCTCGCTACCCTTCCGGCGGATGCGGTCACTGAGGTCGATGAGGCCCTCGCTTCACTTCGGGAATCCGACGACGTCGTCGTCCGCGGGTGGTACGACGTCGCAGGCTTTCGAGCTGACGCGGACCTCATGTTGTGGTCTCACGCCGAGACCAGCACCGCGTTGCAGACGGCGTACCACGCAGTCCTGAGCACCGCGGTCGGGCGTGCATTCCTCCCGGTGTGGTCACAGATGGCGCTTCATCGTCCAGCCGAGTTCAACAAGTCGCACGTACCAGCATTCCTCGCCGACGAACGAGCGCGCGAGTTCGTCTCGGTCTATCCGTTTGTTCGATCATTCGAGTGGTACCTCTTGCCCGAAGAAGAGCGGCGCGAACTCCTCATGGAACACGGGATTATGGGTCGTGAGTACCCGGACGTGCGCGCAAACACAGTGCCGGCCTTCTCGCTCGGCGACTATGAGTGGATCTTGGCGTTCGAAGCTGATGACCTGAGTCGGATCGTGGACCTCATGCGTCATCTGCGCGCGTCGCGCGCACGCCTACACGTGCGTGAGGAAATTCCGTTCTACACCGGGCGGCGTCGTGAGCTGTCGTCGTTCCTGGCCGATGTGAGGTGATGCGAGATGAGTAGTCCAAAGAAGGACGGCCCGTTGCGTCCGGACGGCACGCCCTACGCAGTCTCCAAGTCCGAGGACCAATGGAAAGAGTCCTTGTCCAAGGAGGAGTACTACGTCCTTCGCGAGGCGGGCACTGAGCCTGCCTTCAAGGGCGAATACACCGACACCAAGACCGTCGGCGTGTATCGGTGTCGCGCGTGTCAGGCCGAACTCTTTTCCTCATCGTCGAAGTTCGATTCCCACTGCGGCTGGCCATCGTTCTTCACGCCGATGGCAGGCGAGGCAGTCGAGCTTGTTGAGGACCGGTCATTGATGTCCGTGCGGACCGAGGCCCGCTGTGCCAACTGCGGTTCACACCTCGGGCACGTGTTCGAGGGCGAGGGTTATGGCACACCGACGGATCAGCGTTGGTGTATCAACTCGATCAGCATCACGCTCGAACCGACCGAGTAGCAGTGGCGAATCGCGAGACTGCCAGATGTCAAACCTGAGCGCCTCGCAGATTCTGTCGGCGCGGTTGTCTGCGTTGCTGCTGGCAGATCACGAGTGCACCAGTGTTGAGCAGGTTGTCGAGTGGCTGGGTGCGATGCAGGGGCAGGACCTTGCGAGTGTCACATGGTCACTTGGGCTGCGGCTTCCGGCATTGACGCAAAGCGATGTTGACGGTGCCTTTGAGCAAGGCGCAGTGCTGCGAACGTGGCCGATGCGCGGAACCATTCACCTCATTGCCTCGAACAATGCGAGATGGATGTTGGACACCGTGGGTTCTCGAGCTCTCTCGGGGGTCCAGAGGCGTTGGGACTATCTCGGTCTAGATCGCAGCACGGTGGAGCGTGCAGGTGTCGTTCTCGAACAGGCCCTCGTTGGCGGGAAGCGGCTGACTCGCTCCCAATGTGCCGATGCCCTCAACGACGCTGGAATTGCCACCACGGGTCAACGTCTCTACCACCTCCTTTGGCATTCGTCGCAAGTCGGCATCACGTGTTTCGGCCCGTCGATCGGCAAGGAACAGACCTTCGTGCTGCTCAGCGAGTTCGCGCCCATCCAGCGGACATTGGTCGGTGAGGAAGCCTTGGCCGAGCTTGCGTGGTACTTCGTGCGCGGCCATGGGCCGATACCTGCGAAGGATTTTGCAGGGTGGGCGGGAATCGCGATGGGCCCGGCACGCAAAGCGCTCGTGGCCAACGACGGTCGCATTCGGGAGATCGGGTCAGAAGTGGGCACGCTGTGGGCGACAGACGAGTTGGCGAACGCGATATCGGTGAACGGCGACCTTGGTTTCAGCAAGGGCACCCTCGCGCTTCCGGGGTTCGATGAGTACATGCTCGGCTACAAGGACCGCACACTGATGCTGGAGCCAGGGCACCTGCAGGCAGTGGTGCCGGGGAACAACGGAGTGTTCCGCTCGACGATTGTCGATCGCGGAAAGGTGATGGGTACGTGGAAGCGAACGGCGACGAAGCGCAAGGTTCGGATCGAGGTAGATGCCCTTGCAGATCTCACGCCGGAACAAGTCAGCGGCTTCGAGGCCGCGGTGCGGCGCTACGGGCGGTTCGTCGGCCTAGAGGTCGAGATTAGCTAGGAAGGCGGAGAAGGGTCGTTCGCGCAGCGGGCATCACTCAGCTCGTCAGCCGCATATGTGGCGCTTCGCGATCGCATCCACGGCGTGCGCCAACGCATCGAACGTCTCACCACCCGTGTCGAGTTGTTGGTAGTAGGTGTTGATGGTTGAGCGATCACTGGCGCTAAGTTCTGCCCATTCCTCCCAGATGCCCACCGAGCCGCAAACGATGAGCACTTCGAATTCGTCGGAATCGCTTCGCCACAGAGTCCACGCCCATGCCGAATCGGCTTCGATGAGCCACGTTCCGCCTCGTTTCCGCAGCGCCTCGGGCACAAGTTCTGCGGCGACCGTCCGTCTTCCAGTGAAGGTCATCGGGTGCCTACTTGCGCCATGACCGCGGAGTTCGCGCCGCTATTGGGCGCTGATCCGATACGTCGCGGTGAACTGTGCAGAATCCAGGATGTGTCCCTGCAATGCTGCCAAAAGGGTCGGGCCATCAAAGGAACCTTCTACTGGCGCCCGCTCGACGTCGAGGGCAAACACGGTGAAGGTGTAGGTGTGAGTTCGTTCGTCGTTCCAGGGCGGAAACGGGCCGTCATATCCGAAGTATTCGCCGACCATGTCCGGATCAGATGCGAACCACTCTGTGTAGCTGTTGCGTCCGTGTCGCAGGTTGCGTGCGCCCTGACCGAACTCTGCTTCGATGTCGTCGGTCAGTGGAACCTCGGGGCCCGCCTTGCCGCCCTTGGAGACGCCGGAACTAAACACCCCGGATGGCACGCACTTCGTAGTGGCGGGCAGATCAACGAGTACCCAGTGGAAGAAGTCCGCGCGAGGTAGATCGTGCGGAACTCGCCGTCCCGGCTGATTGACGTCATCGGCCACGGTCGGAGCATCGCTGTCATGCACCACGACGGCGAATGACTTGCTACCGGCCGGTGCATCAGACCAGGCAAGGTGCGGGCTCACGTTGTCAGCGAATATGGCGTTGGAGTGGGGGTCTGGTTGCCCTAAGGCGTACGCAGCATCGATGGGCTGACCAGGGCGAATACTCTCGCTTGTTAACTCCATTCGGCCACCCTAACGCGGCAGTCGTGTGCGTTCACTCAGACCGTGTTGGGTTGCATCTCTGTTCGACGCGGCTGTGCCGCTTGCCGGGCGCGAGCAGCGCGTGGGCCGGTACCGTCAGTTCGTGGCGAGTTTCGGGAGTCCGATCGAGATCGACGTCGAGGGAATACCCGTTCGCGTCTCGAATCCGGATCGGCCGCTGTTCGACGACGTCGGAATCACCAAGCGCGAGATGATCGACTACTACCTAAGTGTGGGCCCGGGAATCCTGCGGGCGCTGCGGGATCGGCCGACGACCCTGGAACGCTGGCCAGGTGGCGTTCGTCCTGGCGTTGAGATCAGCCAACGGATGGGCCCTGCGAAGGAAGCGTTCTACCAAAAGCGCATTCCCAAGGGTGCCCCCGACTGGGTCGAAACTGCCCGGATCACGTTCCCCTCCGGGCGGTTCGCCGATGAGGTATGCCCCGACAAGTTGGCAGTCATTGCCTGGGCCGCCAACCTTGGCACGATCACTTTTCATCCGTGGCCTGTCCGCGAAAGCGACGTCGACTCACCAGACGAACTCCGCATTGACCTTGATCCGCAACCAGGGACCGACTTCGCGGATGCGGTGCGAGTCGCGCAAATGGCGCACGAACTACTCGACGAATTCGGGTATCGCGGATTCCCGAAGACTTCAGGCGGGCGCGGCATTCACATCTACCTTCGTGTCGAGCCGCGGTGGGACTTCGTCGATATGCGCCACGCGGCGATCGCCTTCGGCCGCGAACTTGAACGCCGCGCGCCAGAACTCGTCACGACGAAGTGGTGGAAGGAGGAGCGCGGCGAGAAAATATTCGTTGACTACAACCAGAATTCGCGTGACCGAACGATCGCGTCGGCCTACTCGATTCGACCGCGCCCAGGCGCACCTGTGTCAACTCCCGTCCTTTGGGAAGAACTCCCCGACATCGTGCCGAGCGACTTCACCGTGCGGACAGTTCCGGAACGGTTCGCTCGGATCGGTGATCTCCACGCTCAAATTGATGACGTCGAATTCGATATGGCACCCCTTGTTGAGATGTATGAGCGGGACGTCCGTGACCGTGGGCTTGAGGACATGCCGTACCCACCGGATTACCCAAAGATGGCCGGCGAGCCGCTTCGTGTTCAGCCCAGCCGACGGGCAAAACCAAAGGCCCCCGCGGTCGCGCAGGAAGATGCGCCATCGAGCGAGTCTGATCCGGCCGTCGGCGCCATTGGTCCGGAAGGGAAGTAGCGCATGAGGTTACCGGTAATGCCTCCGGTTTCTCCGATGCTGGCCAAGCCGGCGAAGCAGATTCCACCGGGAATGCACTACGAGGGGAAGTGGGATGGCTTTCGCGCGATCATCTTCCGCGATGGCGATGAGGTTGTCATCGGTTCGCGAAATGAGAAGCCGCTAACTCGCTATTTCCCGGAAGTCGTGAGAAACGTGCTGGCCGGATTGCCACAGCAGTGCGTCGTTGATGGCGAGATCATCATCGCCGCACATGGTCATCTGGAGTTTGACGCGCTCCTCAATCGGATTCATCCCGCTGAGTCGAGGGTCCAACTCCTTGCCGCGCAGACGCCTGCGTCGTTCGTCGCTTTTGATCTGTTGGCGCTTGATGATCGTGATCTCATGGGGCAGCGGTTTGAAGATCGACGCAATCTCCTCGCGCGCCATGTCGGTGGCAGCGAGGGAATTCACCTCGCGCCTGCCACGGGCGACGTTGGCACTGCGCAAGAGTGGTTTCACAACTTTGAAGGTGCGGGTCTCGACGGCATCATCGCGAAGTCGCCTGACGGGGAGTATGAGCCCAACAAGCGCAGCATGATCAAGATTAAACATGATCGGACGGCTGACTGCGTAGTGGCGGGATTTCGTTGGCACAAGTCCGGGCCAGTCGTTGGATCGCTCCTCCTTGGCCTCTACGACGAAGCGGGGAATCTCAACCAAGTCGGTGTCAGCGCATCGTTCACTATGGCCAAGCGCGCGGAACTTGTTGAGTTTCTCGAGCCGTACCGAATGACTGAGGACTCAGCCAGCGAGCATCCTTGGCTCGTCGAGCATGCCTCCGATAGCCACACCCGGCTACCGGGCGGCGAGTCACGTTGGAATGCTGGCAAGGACTTGACGTGGCAGCCGTTGCGGCCCGAACTCGTGGTTGAGGTTGCATACGACCACATGCAGGGGACCCGATTTCGGCACACCGCCCGTTTTCGCAATTGGCGCCCCGATCGCGATCCCGAGTCGTGCACCTACGAGCAGCTAGAAGTCCCGGCGACTTACTCACTCGATGACATCTTCGGGCGGTAGCGCGAAGTTGTTCGAAACGAGGCCACCGTCGTCGGCGGGGTAGCGGCTATTTGCGCAGAAGCCAACGCGCGAGGAGCGAATCGTTCGCCTGGACCAGGCTCGCCAGGGTGGCATCGTGGTGCCTCGGTAGGGCGTCCTGGCCGACTAGCGTGGTCCGATTTTCGGCTGATTGTCCGGCGATCAGCGGACTCGTTGTGAGGCATAGGTCGTCGACAACGCCGGCGGTCAGCATGTCACCGAAGAGGCTCGGCCCCCCTTCGCAGAGGAGGCGGTGAAGCCCGAGGTTCGCAAGTTTGGTTCTTGCTGACACCAGATCGACATGTTCTTCACCGGCAAGAACGATGTCTGCTACCTGGGCAAGTTCGGTGAGTCGCGCGGGGCCGCTACCGGCAGTTCCGTGCGACTCACCTCGGGTCACAACGATGGTGCGGGCACGCGGATCTGCCTCCACAAACGCGGAACTCGCGGGGTCAAGGTTCCCGGAATTGGTGATGATGACCAGGCGCGGTGGAGTTGTCATTCCTGCCCTGCGCCGAAGTTCTGACATCGATTCACGCACTTTCACGGGGCCGTAGCCCTCGGCACGGGCAGTGCCCGCCCCCACCAGAACGGCATCGCAGGTTGCGCGTAGGAGGGCAAAGACGCGCTTGTCGTCGGGGCTTGAGACCCCAGCTGATAGGCCGTCATTGTCGGTGACGCAGCCATCGATGCTGGCCGCGAAGTTCATTCGTAGCCACGTCTGATCGCGTTGCGCCGGCCACGCGTACACGTGGTCAAGATCGGAGTCGCTGAGGTCTTCGATGATGTCGGGAACGAGGGCTCTCATCGGGTCATCACACCAGTTTCCGGCTCCGTGCGCTAGGGGCGCCGTCATGACTAAACGTGGCTGATCCCACATGATCTATGCACGTGACCCGGTTGGGGTTAGCCTTGCGGTATGCCCGAGACGACTGACGACTCTGCGATGCGTCGGCTGTGGCGCCGCCTAGGCTCCAGCGACGAAGAAATTGAAGCCGCGGAGTTGAAGGAGACCTCCCGAAGCGCCGGTGCAAATCCCATCGATTCGTGCAATTGCGGCGATGTCGTGACGATTTGTGGTCCGCTGCGATCGGTCACGATGAAACCCGCCGAGAGTGTTCCCACAGTTGAAGCCGAGGTCTACGACGGCTCCGGTCGGGTGGTTCTTGTCTGGCTTGGTCGTCGACACATTCAAGGCATCGAAGCAGGTCGTGTTCTGACCGCGACGGGCCGGATGAACACCGTCGGCGGGCGCCGCACGATCTACAACCCGCGCTATTCGTTGCGCGCCGTCGCTGCCGGTGAGTAGTGACAGGTGAGTCAAGAACCCCAGAAGGATGATGAACTAACCCCCGATCCCACAAGTCCGGGCTCGGGGATGCCCCTGCCGGGCCCGATTGGCTCCCTCGGCGAGGAACTGCGCACAGATGTTCCGATCGGCAGCGGAATGCTCGCCGACGCGATCGGCGGCTGGCGCGGAATTATCGATTCAAGTCTGCCCGCACTTGTATTCGTCATCTCCTACCTCGCGACCTCACAGAACCTCACTGTCTCAATTTGGTGTGCGCTTGGTGCAGGCGCGATCATCGCGATCTGGCGAATCCTGCGCAAGCAGAGTCTGCAGCAGGTATTGGGCGGATTTGGCGGGGTCGCGCTCTCGGCTTTCATCGCGTCGCGGACCGGCAACGCTGCTGACTTCTTCCTCCCAGGTCTGCTCATCAACATGGCATACGGCCTCGCATTTGCCGTTTCTAACCTCGTGCGATGGCCGCTCGTTGGCGTCGGTGTTGGTGCGGCAACCGGAGACATCTCGGGGTGGCGAAGTGATCCGCAGTTACGCCGCGCATACGTCATTGCCACCTGGCTGTGGGCAGGAATGTTCGCGCTGAAGCTGGCAATTCAGCTGCCCCTCTACTTTGCCGAGATGGTTGGCGCGCTAGGGGTTGCAAAGATCGTGCTCGGCTGGCCGCTCATGTTGTTGGTTGGTCTCGTGACCTACCGACTGGTGAAGCCGGCGCTAGCTGACTACCACCAGCGCCAGAAGGCCGAAGCAGAACCAAACCCCGCCTGACCTGCTAGGTCAGACCGCGAGTAAGTCCTCGAGCGCTTCTTCCTGGTCTTCGGCGCTGACGAACAGAAGTTCATCGCCAGCCTCGAGGGTGTCATCGGGGGTCGGCGTGATGACGCGGCTCTCCCGCACGATCGCCACTAGGGCGGTGTCAATGGGCCAGGTGACTTCGTCGACCCGCTTACCTACGACTGGCGATTCGGGTGCCAGAGTGAGCTCAACCAGGTTGGCATCACCTTGACGGAAGGTCATGAGGCGGACCAGATCGCCAACGGTCACAGCTTCTTCGACCAATGCGGACAACATGCGCGGCGTCGACACTGCAACGTCGACTCCCCACGAATCGTCAAACAACCACTCGTTCTTGGGGTGATTCACCCGCGCAACGACGCGGGGAACTCCGTACTCCGTCTTAGCCAGTAGTGCAACGACGAGGTTGACTTTGTCGTCGCCGGTCGCTGCGATCACGACTTGGCACGAGGGGAGTCCTGCTTCTTCCAATGAAGAGATCTCGCACGCGTCGACGACGAGAACTGAAGCGCCGCTAGCGGCCCCTTGTTTGGCCTTGCCGGCGTCTTTGTCGAGCAGGAGGACTTCGTGGTCGTTTGCGATGAGTTCGCGCGCAATGGAGCGGCCCACTTTGCCTGCCCCGGCAATCGCTACCTTCATGCGACGGCCTCCGGCCCAGCGCTCGCAACGGCGACAAGTGCGGACTTGTCTTCCGGATGGCAAAGCACGTGCAGCAGGTCGCCCTCCTGAAGGACGGTCTGCTCATCGGTCAGCATGGCTTGGCCGTAGCGGGTGATGAAAGCGATTCGAGCCCCCGTGCCACCTATGACGTTCGCGGCCGGTTGTCCGATCCAACTGACATCAAAAGCGACCTCTGCCAACACAAGCGTTCCCGTCGAGTCGCGCCATTCCTCAATGGCACCGCTTGGGTCGATTCGGCGAAGAATCTGCCCGGTTGTCCAGGCGACAGTCGCGACTGTCGGAATTCCTAGCCGTTCGTAGATCTCAGCTCGCCGCGGGTCATAAATCCGCGCTACGACCGTCTCCACACCAAATGTCTCGCGAGCAACCCGTGCGGCAATGATGTTTGAGTTATCGCCGCTACTCACTGCCGCGAATGCGCTGGCCTCTTCGATGCCTGCCTGCATTAGAGCATCACGGTCGAAACCGATCGCGGTAATGGTTTTGCCGCGGAAGTTGGGGCCGAGCTTTCGAAACGCTTCTGGGTCTTGGTCAATCACTGTGACTGAGCGACCCATAACGTCAAGCTTCCCGGCGAGTCGCGAGCCAACGCGTCCGCAACCCATGATGACGATGTGCACAAGGAATGACGCTACACGCCTGCCCGTAGCGCGTGCACCCCAACCACAGGCATAACATCGCTCGACGTGGCACAAGTGACAGGCCCAGCGAAGCGCTTCTTCTTCGGCCGGGCTTTACGTAGCGAGAATATTCATTCGACGCTACTTCCAAAGCGCATCGCATTGCCGGTGTTCGCTTCCGATGCGTTGTCTTCAAATGCGTACGCGACGCAAGAGATCCTGCTGATGCTGTCAGTGGGTGGGTTCGCGCTCTACGCGTTTACGCCGTGGATCGCGATCGGCGTCATCATCGTGTTCTTCACGGTGGTCGCTTCGTATCGGCAGAACGTCCGGGCGTATCCGAGTGGCGGTGGCGACTACGAAGTCGTCTCGACCAACCTCGGCGAGCGTGCGGGCGTCTTTGTTGCCAGTGCGTTGATGGTCGACTACGTGCTCACAGTCGCGGTATCAATCTCGTCCGCCGTCGCTAACATCTCTTCGGTCTTTCCGAGTTTCGGTAAATCGGGCGTCTTACTCGCAATCGGCCTGATCGTCATCGTGACCCTGATGAATCTGCGTGGCGTTCGCGAGTCGGGCACTGCGTTCGCGATCCCGACTTACGGATTCATTCTCGGGATCATCGCGATGGTCGGCTGGGGGATTTGGCAGATCAGTCGCGGCAACCAGATCCAGGCTGAGAGCGCGAATTGGGAGATTCAAGCCGAGACCACTGCCACGGGCGTCTTCCTCATATTTGTGTTGGCGCGAGCCTTCTCTTCAGGTACGACGGCCCTCACCGGTATTGAAGCAATCGCCAACGGTGTTCCAGCGTTTCGAAAGCCCAAATCCAAGAACGCCGCAACCACACTGCTGTTGCTCGGTGTGATCTCGATGTCAATGTTCACTGCCATTACCTGGTTGGCGATTCAAACGAACGTGAAGGTCGCCGAACACGATTCCGACCTCATCGGGCTCCCGGCGGGTGAGACGCAGAAGACTGTTATCGCGCAGGTCTCACAGGCGGTGTTTGCTGACTTCCAGCCAGGCTTCTTCTATATCTCAATCGTTACTGCGCTCATCCTCGTGTTGGCGGCGAATACTGCCTTCAACGGCTTCCCCGTGCTCGGATCGATCCTGGCCCGCGACGGCTACCTCCCGCGGCAGTTGCATACACGTGGTGATCGGCTTGCTTTCAGTAACGGCATCGTGTTCCTTGCGGGCGCTGCGATCATTCTGATCATCGTCTATGACGCAAGCGTTTCTGCCTTGATCCAGCTCTACGTGATCGGTGTCTTTGTGTCGTTCACCTTGAGTCAGATTGGCATGGTGAAGCACTGGAATCGACATCTCGCGCAAGAGACAGATTCGAAGGCGCGGGCGAAGATGAAGCGCTCACGAGCGGTGAATGCGTTCGGTTTCTGCCTTACAGGATCGGTGCTCATCATCGTGCTAGCGACGAAGTTCACCAACGGCGCGTATCTCGTGGTGATCGCGATGCCGATTCTCTACGTGATCATGCGTTCGGTTCGCAGGCACTATGACCGGGTCGCGCTTGAACTCGAGCCTGCAGTTGACGAGAAGGTGACTTTGCCGAGCCGGGTACACGCGATCGTGCTGGTGTCCAAGATTCACAAGCCGACGTTGCGGGCGCTCGCCTACGCACGCGCGAGTCGGCCGTCCACCCTTGAGGGCGTCACGGTCTCGGTTGATCCGGGCGATACCAAGGCGATGTCGGCGGATTGGGAGCGGCGAGGCATCTCGGTGCCCCTGAAGATCCTGGACTCGCCGTACCGCGAAATCACCCGCCCTATCGTTGAGTACGTGCGCGGGCTGCGTCGTGCGAGCCCGCGCGATCTGGTGACCGTTTACATCCCTGAGTACGTCGTGGGCCACTGGTGGGAGAATCTCCTCCACAACCAATCTGCGCTCCGATTGAAGACCAGGTTGCGTTTCACCCCAGGCGTGATGGTCGTGAGCGTTCCATGGCAGTTGATCTCGAGTGAGCGGATCGCTGACGATCCCGTGCCCAACGCGCCTGGCGCTGTTCGCAGGGGTGAGCCGCAAGCGACTATCGCCGAGGCGTACGTCGCCGAGCAATACGGAGATCCGCCGGTAGATCCGCCCGATCCGGCCGATCTGCCCTCCGGTCGCTAGCCCGAACTCCGCGCCAGCACGAGGTCCATGTCAGCGGAGTTGTTGTCCTGCCGTCATTGGGACCGTGGTCGCTGCGGCGGCCCACTTTGGCCTCGACTAGATTTGACCTCGAGCTTATGACGTCGAGGTGAGGATTCACGGATGGCCAGCAAAGACAGTTTTGGGGCAAAATCGCAGTTGGTCGTCAATGGCGAGAGCCATGAGATCTTTCGGATCGCTGCAGTAGAAGGATCGGCGTCGCTGCCGTTCACCCATAAAGTCTTGCTTGAGAATCTGTTGCGCACAGAGGACGGCGCTAACGTCACCGCCGACCAGATTCGCGCCCTCGGTAGCTGGGACGCCAGCGCGTCGCCGACGGAAGAAATCCAATTCACCCCCGCCCGCGTCGTCATGCAGGACTTCACCGGTGTGCCCTGCGTCGTCGATCTAGCCACGATGCGCGAGGCGGTGACCGAACTCGGCGGCAATGCCGATCAGATCAATCCGCTAGCCCCCGCGGAGCTGGTGATCGACCATTCAGTCATCGCGGACCACTTCGGGACGTCGCAGGCGCTCGACCTCAACGTTGCGCTTGAGTACGAGCGCAACGAGGAACGCTACAAGTTCCTGCGCTGGGGTCAGGGCGCGTTTGACGAGTTCAAGGTCGTGCCGCCAGGAACCGGCATCGTGCACCAGGTCAACATCGAATCACTCGCACGCGTGGTGATGACGCGCAATGGTCAGGCATACCCGGACACCTGCGTCGGCACGGACTCGCACACCACCATGGTGAACGGGCTCGGTGTTCTCGGCTGGGGAGTCGGCGGAATCGAGGCTGAGGCAGCGATGCTGGGTCAGCCCGTGTCGATGCTGATCCCACGAGTTGTTGGCTTCAAGTTGACTGGCGAACTGCCATCCGGGGCGACTGCCACGGACCTGGTCTTGACCATCACTGAATTGCTTCGCGAGCACGGCGTGGTCGGGAAGTTTGTCGAGTTCTACGGCGACGGCGTCTCGAGCGTTCCGCTGGCGAACCGCGCGACCATCGGCAACATGAGCCCGGAGTACGGCTCGACTGCAGCCATTTTCCCGATCGATGCCGAGACCGTTCGCTACCTGCGGCTGACTGGCCGGACCGATGAGCAGATCGCACTCGTTGAGGCGTACTGCAAGGAACAGGGGCTCTGGCACGACCCGTCCAACCAAGCGACGTACTCCGAGACCTTGGAACTCGACCTCGGCTCGGTTGTTCCTTCACTCGCTGGACCAAAGCGACCACAGGACCGGATTCCGCTGTCGGAGTCCAAGGTCGCGTTCCGCGCGGCGGTTGTCGACCATGCGCCAGTGGAGTCCTCCGCGATTGACGAAGCGGAGAAGGAGTCCTTTCCCGCCTCTGATTCACCGGCAATCGATCCGGCGGCTTCGAATGGCGCCCCGCACGCGCCGGTTGCCACCGCAACGGGTCGGCCATCCCGCCCAACTGCCCTGACGCTCGCGGACGGGACGTCGATGACGATCGATCACGGGGCAGTGGTTATTGCCGCAATCACGTCATGCACTAACACCTCAAACCCGTCGGTCATGCTCGGTGCTGGCCTGCTGGCGAAGAACGCGGTCGAGCGGGGCCTGACCCGTAAGCCGTGGGTAAAGACGACCCTCGCGCCCGGATCGAAGGTCGTGACCGACTACTACGACAAGTCTGGGCTCACGCCGTACCTAGAGAAGTTGGGCTTTGATCTCGTTGGTTATGGCTGCACGACGTGCATCGGTAACTCGGGTCCATTGCAGCCGGAAATCTCGCAGGCGATCAGCGACGCTGATCTGGCGGCGGTTTCGGTACTCAGCGGCAACCGGAACTTTGAAGGCCGGATCAATCCGGACGTGAAGATGAACTACCTCGCATCGCCACCGCTGGTTGTCGCGTACGCGCTGGCCGGCACCATGGACATCGACTTAGCGACTGAACCACTCGGGACCGACCCTGCTGGTGAACCTGTGTTCCTCAAAGACATTTGGCCATCCGCGCAGGAGATTCAGGCCGTCGTTGAGCAGGCGATCGATGCCGACATGTTCACCCGCCGCTACGCCGACGTGTTCGCTGGCGATCGTCACTGGCAGTCGCTGGCGACGCCGGATGGCAAGACGTTCGATTGGGACCCCGAGTCGACGTACGTCCGTAAGCCTCCCTACTTCGATGGGATGGCCGCGGAGCCCTCACCGGTAACCGACGTGAGTGGAGCGCGCGTCCTCGCAAAGCTAGGCGATTCAGTCACGACTGACCACATCTCACCCGCCGGCTCCATCAAGGCGGACACCCCGGCAGGTAAGTACCTGGCTGATCACGGCATCGCCCGCAAGGACTTCAACTCCTACGGTTCACGACGTGGCAACCACGAAGTGATGATTCGTGGCACGTTCGCCAACATCCGGCTGCGCAATCAACTCGTGCCAGGCGTGGAGGGCGGGTACACCCGCGACTTCACCAAGGCCGATGGACCACAAGCGTTTATCTATGACGCGGCGCAGTCCTACGCGCAGGCCGGTACACCGTTGGTGATTCTCTCGGGCAAGGAATATGGCTCGGGTTCGTCACGCGACTGGGCAGCAAAGGGTACGTCGTTGCTCGGAGTGCGGGTCGTAATTGCTGAGTCCTACGAGCGAATCCACCGCTCCAACCTGATCGGAATGGGTGTTCTGCCGCTGCAGTTCCCCGAGGGAGAGTCGGCTGATTCGCTGGGCTTCACCGGTGAAGAGACGATTTCAGTCAGCGGAATCACTGCGCTCAATGATGGTGTAACCCCGAAGACGGTGATGGTGTCGGCGACCCGGTCGGACGGTACAGAGTTCAGCTTCGACGCAGTTGTTCGAATCGATACTCCGGGTGAAGCCGACTACTACCGCAATGGTGGGATCCTGCAGTACGTCTTGCGCTCGCTGCTGTCGTAGCGTCAGGGCGATTCAGGCATACACTGGTCCGACGTCACGTCCAGTGATGCCGGAGTTGACGCAAACGCGCGGGTCAATATGCCCGTCGTGAGCAATCGAGCGAATGGTGGAGGGGTCGGCATGGCACTGCTGGATCAGATCCACCAACCGAGCGATTTGCGGAAGTTGAGCCCGCTCCAACTCGATCAACTGGCCGCGGAGATCAGGGCATTTCTCGTGCAAAAGGTGTCCGCCACGGGTGGTCACCTGGGGCCGAACCTCGGCGTCGTTGAACTTACTCTTGCTCTGCATCGCACGTTCGATAGTCCGCGTGACCTGATCCTGTGGGATACCGGGCACCAGTCCTACGTGCACAAGATAGTGACCGGGCGGGCGAACCAATTCGATTCCCTACGACAGACAGACGGACTATCTGGCTATCCGAGTCGAGCTGAGAGCCCACACGACGTCATTGAAAATTCGCACGCCTCCACTGCGCTTTCCTACGCA
>JBAYVO010000019.1:0-19793 GCA_041674545.1 Candidatus Nanopelagicales bacterium
AGGCGAGCGCTGGGCAACCCTGGACGCTCAGGGATACGCATTCGAGTCAACGAAGAAGAAGCCGCAAGGCTTGCCGATCGTTGAAGCACCCGAGGGCGCCGCGCGTGCCGCAGCGATAGCGGTAGCGGCCTCGCTGCCGCCGGAACTGGCGACGAAGATCAGTAAAGTCGGGGCAACTGAGCCTGAGAACGTGATTCTGTCGACGTCATCTGGCGCCACGGTGGTCTGGGGCCCAGCTGATCAGAATGACCTCAAGGCGCGAATCTTGGTCGCACTGCTCGCCAAGTCCAAAGACAAGTGGTTTGATCTGCGGATCCCGAGTACACCCACGAGCGCCCAAAGTTCGCCCAAACCTGCGCCACCGCCAACCCCCAAACCATCGACGTCGCCTGGAGCTATTGAAGGCGATCAACCGCTCGAAGAAGCTCTGCCAGGCGAGGGCATTCCGACGATTCCCGGAGTTGTGCCCTCATCGTTGGCGCCAACCCCAAGCCCAGGGCTGTAGCTGTCGCAGTTTCTCTGCGCGAGACTTGAGATTTTCGTGTCCCACTCAGTGGTAGACCCAGCAATGCGGATTGTGATGCAGGCACGGGTGAATCTGGGCTAGGAGCCCGCTCGGGGCGCGACAACGGTCTTCTGTCGGCAGAATTACACCGGTGCAAGATCGACCGAGTTCTTGCCGTACTTGCCGGAGCGTTAATGACCGACGCCATCGTGCGGATTGTCGGCACTGCCGACGTTCGGCTCGATATGAGCCCCGTCGACTACACGCTGCTCTTCGTGTACTTCATCTTCGTTCTTGGCATTGGCATCGTCGTGAGACGCTCGGTGAAGACGAGCCTGGACTTCTTCCTTTCTGGACGGTCTATCCCAGCATGGATCGCCGGGCTGGCATTCATCTCGGCGAACCTGGGTGCGGTCGAAATCCTTGGGTTTGCCGCCAACGGCGCACAGTTCGGCTTCGCTAGCGTCCACTACTACTGGATCGGCGCGATCCCCGCGATGGTGTTCCTCGGTGTGGTGATGATGCCGTTCTACTACGGATCGAAGGTTCGTTCGGTTCCGGAGTATTTGCGGAGGCGGTACAACCGGCCAACCCACCTGGTAAATGCGAGTGCGTTCGCGGTTTCCTCCGTATTGATCGCGGGGGTGAACCTCTATTCGCTGGCGATCGTGCTTGTCGCGCTCTTGGGTTGGTCGCTGCCCATCTCGATCGTTGTCGCTGCGCTTCTTGTCCTCATCTACGTTGTGGCAGGCGGTTTGACCGGAGCGATCTACAACGAGGTCATGCAGTTCTTTGTCATCATCGCTGGACTAATCCCGCTGGCGATCGTCGGAGTTGCTGCAGCTGGTGGGCCGGCCGAAGTCATCGACAGGCTGCAGAATTATCCCGACTATTGGCTGCACCCATGGTCGGGCACCGAAATTGGCGGTAACAATCCCATCGGGGACTGGATCGGCATCATTCTGGGCCAGGCATTCATCCTGAGCTTCGGGTATTGGACAACCAACTTTGCCGAGGTACAGCGTGCGTTGTCTGCCAAGGACCTCTCATCAGCTCGACGTGCACCGATCATTGGGGCGTACCCCAAGATCTTCATTCCGTTCTTGGTGATTCTGCCGGGCATCGTTGCGGCCCTCATCATCCCGGGACTCGGAGACGAGAGCAATCCGCAGATGACGTATACGAATGCGATCCCACTCTTAATGGATACGCTCCTGCCGAGTGGGGTGCTCGGCGTGGCTGTGACGGGACTGGTCGCAGCATTTATGGCCGGTATGGCAGCGAACGTCTCGAGCTTCAACGCGGTCTTTACCTACGACATTTGGCAGACCTACATTCGCAAGGATCGGGCTGACGCCTACTACCTGAAGTTCGGTCGATGGATCACCGTGATCGGGGTGTTCATCGGTATTGGCACCGCGTTCATTGCAGCTCAGTACAACAACATCAACGAGTACCTGCAGACGCTGTTCTCGTTCTTCCAAGCCCCGGTGTTCGTGACCTTCATCTTGGGGATGTTCTGGAAGCGGATGACGCCCTGGGCCGGGTTCTGGGGGATGCTGTCCGGGATCGGTGCTGCTGCTGCAGTGTGGGGTGCCGCGATCTCTAACGACGACCTCTTCCGGTCGTCATTTCAGCAGGCGATGTGGATGGGAATCGCCGCCGCGCTCGTTGACCTCGTGGTCTCGTTGATCGTTACCGCATTCACTGAACCGAAACCAATCGCTGAACTGGAGGGTCTGGTGAAGGGTATGGAGATCCGTGACGCCGAGGCAGATGCGAAGCCGGTCCGTTGGTACAAGCAACCCGCCTTCCTTGGTGCCGGAGCGATCGCACTGGCATTGGCGATGTACATCCCATTTGCATTCCTCTAGCTATGCCTACGGATGGACCTCACCCCTCAATTCCACTGCTCGCAGGATCTGAAAGGAGCCTCTGATGGCAGACGATTCACCGGTTGAATCTCCAGAGGATTTACCGCCAATGACGATGGCGCAAGCGCGAATGCTGGACCTTCGGACCTACATTTGCGCACTCTTCGCGATCTTCGGAGTGACGGTGACGATCCTAGGATTCTTCGCTACGCCAGCCGAGCTTGAGAAGGCAGCGGGGATGAATATCAACCTGTACGCAGGGCTCTCAATGGTCGCGTTGTCGGTCGTGATGGGCGTGTGGGCGATCGTGGTTCCGCCGGAATTGCCGGAGCCCACCACGACCCCGGAACAGCTACCCCTTGTGCACTAGCTTCACCATCGTGTTGCCACTGCAGGAGACAGTGTTGAGGTAAGCCTCAAGTAGACGCTAACCCTTGTCCCGGTTTGGTCTGGTTATCACGCCAGCGGCCCAGAAAGTCTGAAAGAAATGCCGCGTTTCTTGGTGGAGTTGCTTGCACCGAGTGGTGAGTGAACCTAGTGTTCCATCAACCGAGAAGCTAACGGTCACATAACCCTCAAGTAGAGGTTGATGGTCAGGTTCTTTGGTCCTTCCCCGTGTACAACCCAGGCCCGCAGTGGGCCTGTAAGGCACGTCCAACACGCCCAGCAGGCTCGCACTGCATGAACCAATTTGAGAGGACCCACATCGTGGCAGCCCCGCAGAACTATCTAGCCGTTATCAAGGTCGTAGGCATCGGTGGCGGTGGCGTCAACGCTGTCAACCGCATGATCGATGTCGGACTGAAGGGCGTTGAATTCATCGCCATCAACACCGACGCACAGGCACTGCTGATGAGCGACGCCGACGTGAAGCTCGACATCGGCCGCGACCTCACTCGCGGACTTGGCGCTGGCGCCGATCCGGAGGTTGGCCGCAAGGCGGCCGAAGATCATCAGCAGGAGATCGAAGAGGTCCTGCGCGGCGCTGACATGGTCTTCGTTACCGCTGGCGAAGGTGGCGGAACCGGCACGGGTGGAGCACCCGTGGTTGCCAAGATCGCCCGCACCTTGGGTGCGTTGACCATCGGTGTGGTGACACGTCCATTCGGTTTCGAAGGGCGACGTCGCGCGACCCAGGCTGAAGCTGGAATCGACTCGCTTCGCAATGAGGTCGACACGCTCATCGTCATCCCGAATGATCGACTGCTGTCGCTCACCGATCGCACGATCAGCATGATCGATGCCTTCAAGCAGGCCGACCAGGTGCTGCTGCAGGGTGTCTCCGGAATCACCGACCTGATCACAACTCCAGGTCTGATCAACCTTGACTTCGCTGACGTCAAGAGCGTCATGAGTGGCGCTGGTTCGGCGCTCATGGGCATCGGCTCAGCGCGAGGTGAAGAGCGTGCGATTGGCGCAGCCGAAATGGCCATCTCATCGCCGTTGCTCGAGGCAAGCATCGAAGGTGCGCACGGCGTGCTGCTCTCGATCGCGGGCGGATCTGACCTTGGCCTGTTCGAGATCAACGAAGCCGCTCGACTCGTCTCCGAGGCAGTCCACCCAGAAGCCAACATCATCTTCGGTGCGGTCATCGACGACACCCTGGGCGACGAGGTTCGGGTCACGGTTATCGCCGCCGGGTTCGACGGAGGCCAGCCGTTGCCGCGCAAGACGACGGCCGGTGGCCGTGCGCTCGTCGGACAGCCGCTCTCGGCGCGTAAGGATGCACCAAGTGCCGAAGCCAAGACGACTGCACCAGAGACTGTTGATCTGACTGCGACGGAACGCAAGGCTGAAGTTGGTCGTCCACTGTCACCGACGTCGCGAACGATTGCCTTCGACGAGCCAGCCGGGGACCTCGACGTTCCCGACTTCCTCAAGTAAGACCGAGCACCGTAGCGAGGCGGGGTCTGAATGTGGTCAGGAACGTTCACGGCCACCTCAGGCTCCGCCCGCTCCGGATTCACGGCGGACTGGTACTTCACGGATCGCCGCGGGGGATCAAGTCAAGGGGCATACGAATCGCTGAACCTGGCGGCGCACGTCGGGGACTCTCCAGAGTCTGTTGGCGCGAACCTCGATGCGATTGCAACCACGGCCAGAGTGTCGAGAAGTACGTTGGCGGTAATCAAGGCCGAGCACGGCGCCAACGTCCACGAGGTGAACAAGGACTCCATCACGGAAAGCCCGTTCGCTGATGGCCTCATCACGACGACACCAGAACTGGCCTTGGTCGCACTGGCCGCAGATTGCGCTCCAGTAGTACTAGCAGACGTTGAGAATCAAGTAGTAGGAGCAGTGCATTGCGGGTGGCGGGGCGTTGTGGCAGGAGTAGTTCCCGCCACAGTGGAACGAATGGTCAGGTCGGGGGCGCACGCGCCGTCGATCTCGGCCGTCGTCGGTCCAGCCATCTGCCCGAATTGCTACGCGGTGGACTCCGACTGTGCCGCAGCGGTTGCGGACGTATCGCCGACATCGGTGTCTCAAGACAGTGCAGGACAGTGGCGCGTGGATGTGGCAGCTGCCGTGATGGCGTCGTTGCAAGACCTCGGGGTGGATGCAGAACGGATTCACGAATGCACGTTCACCAACCGCGAGCTCTTCTCCTTTCGCAGGAATCGGGTCACAGGCCGTCAAGGCGCTGTGATTGTGATGCGGACCGCCGGGTCCCAGGCATGAGTCGTTCTGAGCCCCAACCTGGTGCGCGCAGGTCTCACCTCGAGCGCTCCCTCGCACAGGCCGACGAAATGGTGGCGCAGGCGGCGAAGCGTGCAGGTCGTGCTCGTCGCGACATCACGGTTGTAGCCGTCACAAAGACCTGGCCGGCAGGCGATGTGAGATTGCTGAACGACCTCGGGGTCACTGAGTTCGCGGAGAACAAGGCGCAAGAACTAGCGACCAAGCAGGGGGCGTGCGCCGACCTCGCATTGAATTGGCATTTCGTGGGCCAGTTGCAACGGAACAAGGTCAAGCTAGTTGTTCCGATCGTTCGCTGCATTGAGTCGGTCGACCGGCCTGCGTTAGTCGTGGCGTTGCAGGATCGAGTCCTGCGGGATGAACGAAGTCCATTGACGTGTCTCGTGCAGGTCAGCCTGGACCAGGATCGGATCGCTGGGCGTGCAGGAGTTTCAGCAGACGAAGCGGCGCGACTCGCCGATCAGATTGCCGAAGCCGACGGGCTTGAACTTGGCGGCGTGATGGGCGTGGCCCCACGTGAGGGAGACGCACGTGTTGCGTTTGAGAAGTTGAAACGAGTGAGCGAGGAAATTTCGGACCAGCACAGGTCCGCCACAATCATCTCCGCGGGAATGAGCGGGGACTTCGTCACGGCTATTGAAGCCGGGGCGACACATATCAGGTTGGGTTCGGCGTTGCTAGGGGAACGCGTCGGATTCGTGAGGTAGTGTCCAAAGCCGGCGGCGGAATTCCCCACGCGGTCGGTCCACATGCATAAGCAAGGAGTGAGCAGAATGGCCGGCGCAATGCGCAAGATGGCGGTATACCTCGGACTAGTCGAGGATGGTCGCTACGACGATGACTACTACTACGAAGACGATGCCCGCAGCGGTAGCCGCGACTCTGAACGGATTGGGTCGGCGCGTTCTGACCGATACTCAGACCGCGACGAGCGCGACACGGTTCGGGTAACCGAGGCCCCTCGCGACGAGCGGGCAGACGATCTGACCCGTCGTCGTCAGGCAGCGGATCGGCAAACCCGCGACTGGCGCACCGAGACGGTAGCGCAGGAGCCGGTGTCGTCCCACCCAGCAGGAACTCGGAGCAAGCCAGTGGAACGAGCGACAGCCCGAACGGTTGATCCCATGAAGATCACGACCCTTCACCCTCGCAGCTACAACGACGCTCGCCGCATTGGTGAAGAGTTTCGCAGTGGCAATCCCGTCATCATGAACCTAACGGAACTTGACGACGTTGATGCCAAGCGGATCGTCGACTTCGCAGCTGGCCTGGTGTTTGGTCTACGCGGATCAATCGAGCGGGTCACGAACAAGGTATTCATGCTGTCACCAGCGAACGTGAACGTCGATGCTGACGAGGCGCGCGCGCAGTTGCAGAAGCAGGGCCTCGCAGGCCGCAGCTAGTCAAGGTCCGCACCTAGCCGAGTCCTCTATCGTTGGAGACTCGGCTAGTCGCGGTGCCAGGGTTCTTCGCGCGGTGCTGATCCACGCAACGCGGTATCGATACAGCTAAGAGGGGCAAATCGTGACGGGTCTTGGCGAGATCGTCGCCACCATCCTTTGGCTTTATTTCGTCATTCTGTTGGCGCGGTTTGTCATCGATCTGGTGCAGATGCTGTCGCGCGAGTGGGTGCCCAAGGGGATCGTGCTTGTCCTGTGCGAGGTGGTGTTCACCCTTACTGACCCACCGTTGAAGCTGTTGCGCAAGCTCATCCCGCCGATCAAACTCGGTGGAGTACAGCTCGACCTGTCGTTTCTGGTGTTGATCATCCTGCTACAGATCGCAATCCAGCTCGCGATCACGTTCTTGTAGGGGATCAGGCTCGAGAGCCCGGAAACCGCTGTGCCGAGCCTGCAACCTGACAAGTAGGGCACAGGGCCGTGCCACCCGGGGTTCTCCGGTGTAATTCCGTTGTAGCTACGTGAGGGTGATCCTCGCCAGAGCTTGACTGTTGGCCACTGGTGAGACGTTTGCGTCGGACGCATCAAGCTGTCCCGCCATCACGAATGAGGTCGCGAGGACCTCCTCAGCAATCTCCGAAGCGTGAGCTCTGATTGCCTCGGCGGCCTCGCCGGTGGCTGACCATTCGACAGTGATCCGGTCGGTCACCTCGAATCCACGTTGTTTGCGGGCCTCTTGGATGTCGCGAATCACATCTCGTGCCAGGCCAATGCGTCGAAGTTCGTCATCCAGCGCAAGATCGAGCGCGATCGTCTCTCCGCTGTCGGTCGCAACGGCCCAGCCCTGGCGCGGAGTCTCGGTGATGACGACGTCGGCAAGCAGGATGTCGACAACCTCGCCGTCAACATTGAGCGAGTACCCTCCCGAACCGCGCAGGGCGCTCACCACGTCACTTGCGGGCGCGCTCGCGATTGCATTCGCGATCGTTGGAGTCGCCTTGGCAAATCGCTTGCCGAGTTCGCGGAAGTTCGCCTTAACTGAAACCTCAACGAGGTCGGCATCTTCAGAGTCGAGGCCCACTGCGCCAAGCACATTGAGTTCGTCAGTGATCTCCCGCAACAAATCGGCCGGAAGATCTGCCCACCCGTCGGCCGCGACCAACGCGCGCCTCAGTGGCTGGCGGGTCTTCACCTTCGATTCAGCACGCGCAGCGCGACCAAGTTCCACGAGTCGTCGCACGAGTTCAACGTTGGTCGTGAGTTGTGCATCCACCAGCGCGAGTTCGGCCTGGGGCCAACTGGCCAGATGTACTGAGACTGGCTCACCTGGCTGGTCTGCGAACAGATCTGTCCACACTCGATCGGTGATGAACGGCGTGAACGGAGCCATCAGCAGGGTTGCGGTTCGCAGGCACGTGTGCAGTGTTGCCAGTGCTGCCAGATCGCCGTCCCAGAAGCGTCGACGAGACCGACGCACGTACCAGTTAGACAAATCATCAATGAAGTTCGAGAGCAGTCGTCCCGCAAGTTGGGTGTCAAAGTCCTCCAGTGCGGCGTGAACCTTGGCGATGAGTTCATTTACTGCGGACAGCGCCCACCGATCGAGCGAACCGCGTTCGGCGGCAACCGGGATTCGTGGATCGCTTGGATCGAACTCCGCAATGCGTCCGTACAGAGACAGGAACGAGGCGGTATTCCAATACGTCAGCAGCGTCTTGCGAACAACTTCATTGATCGATTCATCGCTCACTCGACGCGATGACCACGCAGATCCAGCGGCGAGCATGAACCAGCGCACGCCGTCGGCGCCGTGACGGTCCATTAAGCCCATCGGCTCGATCACGTTGCCCACGTGCTTACTCATCTTGCGACCCTCGGCATCCAGGATGTGGCCGAGGCACAGCACGTTTCGGTACGAGGACTGATTGAACACCAACTCACCAACGGCCATCAGGGTGTAGAACCACCCGCGGGTTTGATCGATCGCTTCGCAGATGAAGTCCGCCGGGTACCGCTGGTCAAAGGTCTCGACGTTCTTGTGTGGGTAGCCCCACTGAGCAAACGGCATCGCGCCTGAGTCGTACCAGACGTCGATGACTTCGGGGACACGTTCAGCGTTGGCGCCGCAGTGCGGGCACGGCATCGTGATGTCGTCGACGAAGGGACGGTGCGGGTCGAGTGCTGAAAGCTCTTGCCCAGCGAGTTTGCCCAACTCATCAAGGGAGCCGACGCATGTGGTGTGGTCGTTTTCGCAACGCCAGATCGGTAGGGGAGTGCCCCAATAGCGATTTCGGGATAGTGCCCAGTCGACGTTGTTGTGGAGCCAGTCACCAAATCTGCCCCACTTGATGGTTTCGGGATACCACGTCGTTGCTTCGTTTGCCGCCAGCAATCGTTCCTTGATCTTGGTGGTGCGGATGTACCAGGATGGTTGTGCGTAGTACATCAACGGGGTGTGGCAACGCCAGCAGTGTGGGTACGAGTGGTTGTAGTCGCGTCGACGGAACAGCAGGCCTCGCGCTTTGAGGTCTGCGACTAGGTCTTCGTCGGCGGTTTTGAAGAACTGCCCGCCGACGAGTGCGACGTCGGGATCGAACGTGCCATCGGCACGGATTGGGTTCACCACGGGCAAGCCGTACTCGCGGCATACGGCAAGGTCATCGGCGCCGAATGCTGGTGCGAGGTGAACCAAGCCAGTGCCGTCTTCGGTCGTGACGTAGTCCCCGAGGGTCACGAAGTGTGCGTCGGGGATGTCAACGAGGTCGAATGGTCGGGCGTATGGCAGACGTTCAAGGTCAGTGCCGGGTAGTTCGGCCCGCACCGTTGCACCGTCGCCAAATACCTGTTCGACGAGGGCGGCAGCAACGATGTAGAAGGAGCCGTCAAACTCCACGATGTTGTACGTCGCGTCGGGTTTGGCTGCCACCGCAGTGTTGGACACGAGCGTCCACGGGGTCGTCGTCCAGACCAATAGCGATAGGCCAGGGTACAGCTGCGCAAGCTCGCCACCGGTGAGAGCGAATCGGACGTATACCGAGGGGTCGGTGATGTCCTCGTACCCCTGTGCAACTTCGTGATCGGAAAGCCCGGTTCCGCAGCGTGGGCAGTAGGGCGACACACGGTGGTCTTGCCCAAGAAGGCCAGCATCGTGAATCTGCTTGATCGACCACCAGACGCTCTGGATGTACTCCGGATTCATGGTCCAGTAGGCATCGTCCATGTCGACCCAGTAGCCCATGCGGTCGGTGAGTTCGGCGAACTTGCCGACGTTGCCGAGCACGGATTCGCGGCAACGCTCGTTGAATTCGGCAATCCCGAACTCTTCGATATCGCGTTTGCCAGTGAATCCGAGTTCCTTTTCGACCGCTAGCTCTACGGGTAGGCCGTGGCAGTCCCAGCCAGCCTTTCGGGGCACAAAGTAGCCCTGCATGGTCTTGAACCGCGGGAAGATGTCCTTAAATACCCGCGCTTCAATGTGGTGGGTTCCCGGAATGCCATTGGCCGTTGGCGGGCCTTCGTAGAACACCCAGGTTGGTCCGTCTGCTGTCTGGGCCAGACTTCGGTTGAAGATGTCCTCGCGACTCCAGAAGTCAAGTACTTCACGTTCCATGCCGGGAAGGTCCACTCGTGGGGACATTGCGCGATACACGGGACATAGGTTACGCCAGCGCAGCGCCCGGCGGCGGGTCGCAGCATCTGAGATCGGGTTGCCAGCATGCGCAGGGCACCGCAAACCCTCTAGGGTGATCCCTCGACGTGCCACCCGACGATGCCATGAATAAGGGGTTCAAATGCCGCAGCGTGGAGTACTAGCAAACGAGAAGCCGTGGACCAAAAAGGAACTGGCCGAGGTGAAGGCTGAACTCCTCGTCGATCGTGAGCGCCTTGCAGCCGAACTAGCTGCGACGGAATCGGGGATCGCTGATCTCGTTCGCGACTCTGGTGATGGCGCCGGCGACGACGTCGCCGATGCAGGTTCAAAGACGTTTGAACGAGAGCAAGAGATGTCAATCGCTGACAACGCCCGCAACTTGCTGCTGCAGACTGAGAAGGCGCTCGCGTTGATCGAAGCCGGAACGTACGGCGCTTGCGAATCCTGCGGCGGACCGATCGGGAAGGCACGCCTGCAAGCATTCCCGCGGGCAACCCTGTGTCTGCAATGCAAGCAAGCCGAAGAACGAAGCTAGTTCACTCACAACCGGACAACTCCGGCAGGTTAGCCTGCTCTCGTGTCCACTGAGCCTGAGCCAGCGCCCGGTCCAGAACTGGCGACCACCGAACCCATCGCATCTGAGCGTCGCTCGCTCATCGGTCTGACGCTGCTGGTCGCGGCAGTGGTTGTCGTGATCGACCAACTCACCAAACTGTTGGCCGTGGCGTACCTAGAGAGTCAGCCGTCGGTGGAGGTACTCGGACCGCTTCTCAAATTCACCTTCATTAGGAACCCTGGCGCCGCATTTTCCCTCGGTGGCGGCTACACGATCATCTTCAGCGTTCTCGCGGCAGTTGTGGCTGTTGTCATCGTTGTGACGTCACGCACCCTTGGGTCCAAGGCCTGGGCAATCGCGCTCGGGGGTTTGCTCGGCGGCGCGCTCGGGAACCTGCTCGACAGGTTGTTGCGTGAGCCAGGCTTTGGCCGTGGGCACGTTGTTGACTTTATCCAGGTGCCGTACTTCGCCATCTTCAATGTCGCGGATATCGCTGTGTGCTGTTCGGCCGCGCTCATCGTGATCTTGACCATTCGCGGGGTCCCATTGCGCGGTGTTTCGTCGTGAGTGATTCACCTGCGATCGAGATCTTTGAGATCCCGGACTCCCTTAATGGTGAACGGGCTGATGTCGGGGTCTCACGACTCAGCGGCATTTCGAGGAACCAGGCGGCGAACCTCATCTCCGACGGGGCGGTCAAAGTCAGTGGCAAGCGGGTGTCGCGTGCTGACAAACTCGTAGCTGGCAAACGGCTCACGATCGAAGTCCTGGTCGCGGACGAGACACTGACTGATGAGCCGGTCGTGGACGTGCCGATCGTCTTCCAAGACGACGACATTGTGGTCGTCGACAAGCCAGTGGGAGTCGCAGCGCATCCGAGCCCCGGCTGGACCGGACCGACCGTAACCAACGGGCTTCGCGCAGCAGGCGTCTCTGTTGCCGAGACTGGTCCGGCAGAGCGTGAAGGGATTGTCCATCGCCTTGACGTGGGTACTAGTGGGCTCATGGTGGTTGCACGCACACCCCAGGCATACACGAGTTTGAAGGCGCAGTTCAAGGATCGAGAAGTCTCTAAGACCTACCACACCCTTGTCCAAGGTCATCCCGATCCGAGTAGTGGGACGATCGACGCGCCCATTGGTCGCCACCCGCATCATGACTACAGATTTGCAGTCCTGAACGAGGGCAAGCCCAGCGTCACTCACTATCGAACACTTGAGGCGTACAGCTATGGCTCACTCCTTGAAGTCGACCTTGAGACGGGGCGCACCCATCAGATCCGAGTTCATATGTCGGCGATGAATCACCCGTGTTGCGGTGACCTCACCTATGGAGCCGATCCCACCCTCGCAAAGCGCTTGGGCCTTACTCGCCAGTGGCTTCATGCTGTCGCATTGACGATCACCCACCCCCGGACAGGTGAACAGATTTCGTTTGAATCGCCATATCCACCAGATCTTGCCCACGCGCTCGCAGTGCTCAGCGCGTAAGTAGGATCGGCGGGTGACTACAGCGGCCTCGGCGATCCCCGGTACCGCAAGCAGAAACCCAGGTGGGTATTTGGCCAGCTTCAACTTGGCGGGTATCTCTCAGGATCCGTTGGACGACGAGCTAGCGACGCGCAACAGGCTGTTGGTTGCCGCGGTTAAGCTCTTTGCGGACCGAGGCTACGAATCGTCGTCGATGCGAGAGCTCGCCGCCGAGGTTGGGGTGAAGGCGCCCGCCATCTACAACCATTTCGAATCTAAAGCGGACGTGCTCGCGACTGCCGTCGACTATGCGCTCAGCGATTTCCTCACGACTGTGCTTGGTGGGCTTGAAGAGTTCGAAGAGTCCCAGCGACTCTTTGAACTCCTGCGCCGCCACGCGAGGTACAAGACCAATGATGTGGCGCTAGCCCGCGCGCAGGACAAACTCGTTGATGCCGACTTCATGCGTAGGGTGCTCCCCCCGGCGACGTACGACCGCCACCTTGCGGCCCTCGCCGGGTATCGCGCGATCGTTCGCGACTTGACGATCGCTGCGGCACCGCAAGCCGACCATGACGCGTCCGTCAATGTGCCGGTACTGGTATCTGCCCTCATCGAGATGGTCGACCAGGTGAGTTCCTGGTTCCGGCCAGATGGCTCACTGACCGGCGACGAGATCGCCGACCAGTGCGTGGTGCTTGCGCGGCGCATGGTCGTGAGCTAGTCCGTCAATTTTCTTTGGAGTGTTGGGACTTTGGGCACTAGGAGTCCAAAGGCTTGTCCGCTAGCTTGTGCCGACGCTGTGGCTACCGCGGCCGCAGGACTTACGTGTAGGGACTGAGATGCGCCGCTGGCTACCGTTGATCGCGTTGGCGATCGCTCAATTTGTGATGGTGCTGGACCAATCGGTCATGAATGTCTCGATCACCCAACTGGTGAGCGACTTCGATACCAGTGTCACCACGATTCAGGCAGTGATCACCCTCTATTGCCTCGTGATGGCGATGTTGATGCTCACGGGCGGCAAGATCGGCGACATCATCGGCCGCCGCCGGGCGTTCACGATCGGTCTGGTGATTTATGCGGTTGGTTCGGCGATCACCGCTGTCGCACCGACGGTGGCTGTGCTCACCCTGGGTTGGTCGATCCTCGAGGGCATAGGTGCCGCATTGGTGTTGCCTGCGTTGGCCGCGCTCATCGCAGGCAATTTCGAAGGTAAGCAGCGCCTGACGGCGTACGCAGTGATCGGTGGTGTGGCAGGCGCGGGAATTGCCGTTGGTCCGATTGTTGGTGGTTGGGCCACGACGGAGCTCTCATGGCGGGTGGTCTTCGTCGGAGAAGTGGTCCTCGTGCTGCTCATTCTCGCGATGACGCCGTTTGTTCGTGACGCGGGCCGGACGGGTAAGCGACCCAGCCTCGACATTGTCGGAAGTGTCTTGTCTGCCCTAGGCCTAGGTTTGATCGTGCTTGGAGTCCTGCAAGCGAGTTCATGGGGATGGATCTCGCCGAAGAACTCCCCAATCGAGCCATTCGGGTTCTCGTTGACGCCGTTTGTGATCGGGCTCGGAGCGTGTGTGATCTGGCTGTTTGTCCGTTGGCAGCGGCTACGCGAAGCACACGAGCGCGACCCCCTCGTGCACCTCGATCTCTTGAAGATCTTGCCGCTGCGAGCAGGCTTGATGGGACTGTTGAGTCAGAACTTGATCCTTATGGGGGTCTTCTTTACGATCCCGCTGTACCTGCAGCTAGTGCTGGGCCTGGATGCGCTCGAGACCGGGATCAAAATGCTCCCAGTTTCCGTTGCGATGTTCCTTGCTGCCGCGGTTGGTGCGCGATTGTCGAACAGGTTCTCGATCCGGGGCATCGTTCGAACGGGGTTGAGTGCCACCTTCGTGGGTGTTCTCGGCCTATTGGCGAACGTCGATCCGACTCTGGCCGACGCATTCTTTGCGGTGTCGATGGCTGTGCTCGGGGTTGGGATGGGTCTAATCGCCTCGCAGCTCGGAAACGTGGTCCAGTCATCGGTGGGAGCCTCAGGCCGCGGCGAGGCAGGTGGGTTGCAGTTCACCGGCCAGCAGTTGGGCTCATCGCTGGGCGTCGCGCTGGTGGGCGCGATCGTGCTCAGTGGGTTGACCAGCGGGTTCGCTTCGAATATCGAGGATGATCCGCGAATCAGCTCCGAGGTCGCTGCCCAAGTCGGCGTCTCGATCGAGGCAGGAATCGACTTCGTGTCAGCTGAACAAGTCGCCGCCGCGACGCAAGCCGCCGGACTCGATCAGGCGACGTCAGCAGCCGTCGTCGAGGACTACGAAGCTGCCCAATTGCAGGCACTCAAGACAGGGTTGCTATTTGCGGCATTCCTGGCGCTAGGGTCGCTGGCAACCACGCGTGGACTACCCAGCACTGTGCCATCGGCCGCAGTTCAGACAGTAGCGGCGACAAGTTCGGACTAAAACCCGAGTTCGCGTCCGATCAGTTCCTTCATGATCTCGTTGCTGCCAGCCCAGATCTTGGTCACGCGAGCGTCTTGCCAGGCGCGGGCAATTCGGTACTCGTTCATGTAGCCGTAGCCACCAAAGATCTGCAGGCACGCGTCGATCACGTCGTTTTGAACCTGCGAGGTCCACCACTTTGCCTTGGCAGCATCGGTAGAGGTGAATTCGCCCTTCATCTTCGCTTGCACGCATTCGTCCATAAACGACTGAGTGACGTCAAGCTTGGTTGCTTGTTCGGCGAGGATGAACTTGAGGTGCTGGAACGAGCCAATGGGCTTGCCGAACGCTTCACGTTCCTTGGCGTATTCGATAGTTTCAAGAAATGCCTGCTTGGCATGGGCAAGGTTGCTGATTGCGCAGCCGATCCGTTCCTGCGGCAGTCGCTCCATCATGTAGATGAAGCCGGAATCCACCTCCCCGAGGAGATTCTCGCCTGGGACGCGAACGTTGTTGAAGAACAGTTCGGCAGTGTCGGACTCGTGTTGTCCGGTCTTTTCCAGCTTTCGGCCACGCTCGAAGCCCGGCATGCCTTCTTCGACGACGAACAACGAGATTCCCCGGGCACCCTTCTCCGGGCTTGTGCGGGCAGCGACGATGATGATCTCGCCGGTGTAGCCGTTTGTGATGAAGGTCTTCGACCCGTTGATGATCCAGTCGTCGCCGTCGGGCACTGCAGTTGTCTTGAGCGCGGCGAGGTCGGTGCCGCCGCCGGCCTCGGTCATGCCGATGCCCGCGACCTTCTCGCCAGCGCAGAAGTCCGGCAGAAGCCGAGTCTTAAGCTCGGTCGTGCCGAGATCAACGAGGTACGGCGCACAAATATCGAAGTGGATCTGCATGGACGAGTTCAATCCCATGCTGACCTTGGCCAGCTCTTCGGCGAACACGGTATTGAAGCGGTAGTCATCTGCCTGGCTGCCACCGAATTCCTCGGGCACTTCGAGTCCAAGGAATCCTTGCTCGCCAGCTTGGCGCCACACATCGCGATCAAAAACGCGCTGTTCGATCGCCTTTTCCAGGTTCGGGGCGGCGCTACGTTCGCAGAACGTGGCGACGGCGGAACGGAACTCTTCATGTTCTGGTTCAAAGATTGTGCGCTGCATATTCCCCATGGTACGGGTGGGTGAACGGCTGTTAACCCACCCCCATAGCGACTTGCCGGGCAACCACGGTGGTGAGATTGGCGAGGCAGCCCACCGATGTCAGCGATGAGAGTTAGGCTGCCGTGGTGACGAGTCGAGACCAGTTTGTGCACCTGCATGTGCACACCGAGTACTCCATGCTCGATGGTGCGGCTCGCCTCGATGACCTGTTCGAAGAGGCCGTACGGCTAGAGATGCCTGCGCTGGCAATTACTGATCACGGCAACCTCTACGGCGCCTACGACTTCTGGAAGCGCGGCAAGAATTCCGGTGTGAAGCCCATCATCGGTATGGAGGGCTACTACGCCCCACAAGGCCGTTTTGAGCAGTCGCCGTTCGACTTTGGTGCAGGTTTCGACGAAGGCACCAATGAGGCTGGTGAGTCGAGCGCTCGAGGTCGCCACGCGTACACCCACATGACTGTCCTTGCCGAGACGACGCAGGGGATGCACAACCTGTTTCGGCTCTCGTCGTTGGCGAGTCTGGAGGGCTACTACCGCCACCCGCGGTTCGACCGTGAACTCCTGCAAACCTATGGCGCTGGCATTATCGCGACGACCGGGTGTCCCTCCGGTGAGGTCAACCGTTGGCTTCAGGCCGGCAAGTACGACAGGGCGCTTGAGACCGCGGCCGACTACCAGGACATCCTCGGCAAGGGAAACCTCTACTGCGAATTAATGGATCACGGGATTCCCATCGAGCGCTCATACCGCGAGAACCTGTTGAAGATCGCTAGGACTTTGGGTCTGCCGCTGCTTGCCACTAACGACTTGCACTACGTCCGCCAGGAAGATGCTGCCGCGCACGACGCATTCCTCTGCGTGGGTACGCGCTCGATGATGGATGACCCGAAGCGCTTCAAATTCACCGGCGATCAGTTCTACCTGAAGTCGTCAGCCGAGATGCGTTCCCTGTGGGCGGAGCTACCCGAGGCATGCGACAACACGCTCGAGATCGCCGAGCGTTGCAACGTTGAATTCAACGAGGGCGCGAACCTCATGCCCCAGTTCACCGTTCCGGACGGTGAGTCGGAGGACTCGTGGCTGGTCAAGGAAGTGGAGCGGGGGCTCGTCGAACGGTTCAAAGGCCAACCCGTCCCGGAGACTCATCGCAAGCAGGCTGAGTACGAAGTCTCCGTGATGTGTCAGATGGGCTTCCCCGGCTACTTCCTGGTGACGGCCGACCTTGTGCGTTATGCCAAACAAGAGGGCATTCGAGTCGGACCTGGCCGTGGATCGGCGGCTGGCTCGATCGTTGCGTGGGCAATGGGTATTACCGAACTTGATCCGATCAAGCATGGCCTGCTCTTTGAGCGCTTCCTCAATCCTGAACGCGTCTCGATGCCCGACATCGACATGGACTTCGACGAACGCCGCCGCGGCGACATGATTCGTTATGCCACACAAAAATATGGCTCCGAACGTGTGGCGCAGATCGTGACGTACGGGTCGATCAAGGCGAAGGCAGCCATCAAGGACTCGGCCCGTGTGCTCGGCATGCCTTACGCCGTTGGTGACAAGATCACCAAGGCAATGCCGCCAGCTGTGATGGGCAAGGACGTCCCACTCGCCGGGATCTTTGACCCAAAACATCCGCGCTACTCCGAGGCGGGGGAGTTCCGCGACCTCTACCAGTCCGACCCAGACGTGGCGAAGGTCGTTGACACGGCGAAAGGACTCGAGGGCCTCAAGCGCCAGCCGGGAGTGCACGCCGCTGGTGTGATCTTGAGTCGTGAGCCGCTGATCGATGTGATTCCGATCTGGAAGCGTCAGCAAGATGGTTCGATCATTACTCAGTTCGACATGGGCGTCTGCGAGACCCTCGGACTGCTCAAGATGGACTTTCTCGGCCTGCGCAACCTGACAGTCATTGATGACTGCGTGAACGCGATCGAGGCCAATACTGGCACTAAGATCATCCCGGAGGATCTTCCACTCGAGGATGAACCGACGTACCAGTTGCTGAGTCGCGGCGACACTCTTGGCGTCTTTCAACTCGACGGCGGACCTATGCGAGCACTGCTGCGTTCGATGGCGCCGACGGGCTTCGACGACATCTCCGCTGTTATCGCGCTTTACCGCCCTGGTCCAATGGGCGTCAACGCACACAACGACTACGCCGACCGCAAGAACGGTCGCCAAGAAGTCATTCCCATTCACCCTGAACTTGAAGACGCACTTTCTGAGGTCCTCGGCGACACGTACGGATTGATCGTCTATCAAGAACAAGTCATGACGATCGCCCAGCAACTCGCTGGATATAGCCTCGGCGCCGCTGACCTCTTGCGCCGCGCGATGGGTAAGAAGAAGAAGGAAATCCTCGACAAGGAGTACATCCCATTCCGGGACGGGATGATCGCGAACGGGTTCACTGAAGACGCGATCGCTCAACTGTGGAAGACGCTCGTCCCGTTCGCTGACTATGCATTCAACCGCGCCCACTCAGCTGGCTATGGACTCGTTTCGTACTGGACCGCGTACTTCAAGGCGAACTATCCGGCTGAGTACATGGCTGCGCTTCTCACTAGCGTCAAAGACGACAAAGACAAAAGCGCCATCTACCTCAACGAGTGTCGACGGATGGGTATCAAGGTCCTTCCGCCTGACGTCAACGAGTCTGATGCGAACTTCACCGCGACGGGCACTGACATTCGGTTTGGGCTTTCAGCGATCCGCAACGTTGGCGGCAACGTGGTTGACTCGATTATTGCGTCCCGCGTCGCCAAGGGTCGCTTCCTCGACTTCAGCGACTTCCTCCGCAAAATCGACAGTTCTGCCTGCAACAAACGGGTGGTCGAGTCGCTGGTCAAGGCTGGGGCATTTGATTCCCTTGGCCATAGTCGCCGTGGGCTAGTCCAGATCCACGCGGAAGCCGTGGACGCAATTGTCGAGACCAAACGCGCTGAATCGATTGGGCAGTACGACTTGTTCGGTGGTGCCGAAGCGGCGGAATCGGGCCAAAGTTCTGCCTTCGGCCTCGATATGACGATCCCGGTCGGCGAATGGGAGAAGTCGACGCTGCTCGCCAATGAACGTGAAATGTTAGGGCTCTACGTTTCCGATCATCCGCTCAACGGTGTCGAACACACGCTGCGCAATGCGACGGATTGCTCGATCGCACTGCTCCACAGCGACGACATGACCGACGGCAAAGTGGTGACAGTCGGTGGTCTGGTCACTGGGGTAGCCCGCAAAGTAACCAAACGGGGCGATACCTGGGCCATCGTTAGTCTGGAAGACCTTGATGCCGGAGTAGAGATCATGGTCTTCCCGAAGGCGTACTCCCTCATGGGGCCGTACTGCTCGCAAGATGCGGTTCTCCTTGTGCGCGGTCGCGTTGATCGCAGCGACGAGAACGAGATGAAGTTCATTGCGATGGACATCACGATTCCGGACCTGACCTCGTCGCATGACGGTCCAGTCGTACTCAGCGTGCCGGCGGTTCGGATCGTTGAACCGGTTGTTGCGCGTCTCAACGAAATTCTCCTGACACATCCGGGAACCACCGAAGTTCGGCTCGAAGTCAAGCACGGTTCGCGCACGACGGTGATGCGCCTCGATGATTCAAAACGAGTGACGGTCAGTCCATCGTTGTTCGCCGATTTGAAAGAGTTGCTGGGCCCTTCGTGCATGTCTGGCGCCTCGGCAGTCGACCTGAACGCGCCATGACGACACAAGATCGATCTCGCGTACGTAGATCACAGTTGCGAGAAGTTGCGTGGATTCTTGCTGGATGTGTTGTTCTCGGCATCGTGGTTGGCGTCGTCTGGGGCGCAGTCGCTCCGCGCACACAATTGACGGTTCGTGAGGGACAGCTGTTCTACGCGACAGCAAGTGAGGACGCGGTGGGCGGCGTACTGACGCTGGGCTGCCTACTCTTTGGCTGTGCTGTCCTGACCGCAGGCTACGTGCTGCTTCGAAAGTTGCGAATCAGTGGAGTTCTGTTTGTTGGTATCGCTGCCGCGGGCTTTATCGGGTCGATTCTTGCGTGGAAGATCGGATTGATC
>JBAYVO010000020.1:0-19699 GCA_041674545.1 Candidatus Nanopelagicales bacterium
ACCCTCGGTGAGTGGGCAGCGGATGGCCTACTGGCGATCTTCTTCTTCGTCGCCGGACTAGAACTCAAGTACGAGTTCGTCCTCGGTTCGCTGCACAAACTCTCGACAGCGCTTGTCCCGATCGCAGCGGCGCTCGGTGGAATGATTGTTCCGGCGCTGATCTACACCTTCATCAACGTGACCTCCGAGGGTGGCGAAGTCTCCGGCTGGGGTATTCCGATGGCGACCGACATCGCCTTCGCCCTTGCCGTGCTAGCAGTCGCCGGACGCAGGCTGCCCGTCGAGGTTCGCGTCTTCTTGCTGACCCTCGCAGTGGTCGACGATCTTGGGGCGATCTCGGTCATTGCGATCTTCTACACGAAGGCCCTCGCACTTGCGCCCCTTGCCGGAGCGGTCGTCCTCCTCTGTGCGTACGCCTGGCTGCAATACAAGCGAGTCCGCTCACCGTTGATCTATTTGCCGCTCGCCTTCGGGGTCTGGATGTTGATCCATGCCTCGGGCGTTCACGCGACAGTCGCGGGCATCGCCTTAGGTCTGCTCACCCGCGCACGCCCCGACCCTGGTGAAGAAGAGTCGCCAGTTGAACGCCTCCAACACGGCTTCCACCCCTTATCCGCTGGAGTCTGCGTTCCCCTGTTCGCGTTCTTCGCTGCTGGTGTCAGCCTCGCCGGGGTCAAACCCCTCGAAGCCCTCACCGAACCGCTTGCCCTCGGGATCCTGGCGGGGCTTGTCATCGGCAAACCCATCGGCGTGGTCGGTGGTGCCTGGCTCGTCACCCGAATCCGAGGAGTGCGCCTCGCCGACATTCTGGGTTGGCGCGACATCCTCGCGGTCGGAATCGTCGCGGGCGTCGGATTCACCGTCTCACTCTTGATCACCGAGCTCGCTTTTGAAGACTCCGAGACACTCTTGACCGACGCCAAGCTTGCCGTCCTCACCGCGTCGGTCATTTCGGCAGGGCTGGCGTCAATCGCCCTAATGCGCCGTGGCCGCCATCACGGGGCCGAGTCCGGCTAGCCTTGCCCCATGACAAGCACCGACTACGACTCGAACGGCAAGGTCGACCCGAGCGTTCGCGAACTCGTCCTCACCGTTGCCGATAACGCCACTGCTCTCGTTTCCGCACAGGTTGAACTGGCCAAGGCCGAGATGAAGCAGAGCGCCCAGCAGGCGGGCGCCGCATTCGGCCTCATCGCGTTCGCTGTTGCGGTTATAGGAATTGGTGCAATCTTCCTCCTCGTCACCCTGGCCTACGTGCTTGTTGCGCTTGGGCTTCCGGTCTGGGCGGGCTTCGGCATCGTCACACTCCTGCTGTTCGTTGCAGGCGCGATCCTGCTTGTTGCAGGCAAGGCACACGCCAAGAAGGTCAAGGGCCCAGAACGCGCTCAGGCTCAGATGGAAATCACCGCGAAGACATTCGGCGACACCGCGCGGTCGAAGATCGCCGGGAGCTGATTCCGCACCGCCATGCCCGAGCTAACCCCGGAAGACGCAGTTGCCGTCACCGGTCCATGGACTCACCGTGACATATCGGCGAACGGCGCTCGGTTCCATACCGTCACAGCCGGTGATGGACCACTCGTCGTCCTGCTCCACGGGTTTCCGATGTACTGGTGGACCTGGCGCGCATTCATCCCGGTGCTCGCCGATGCCGGCTACCGCGTGGCAGCCATCGACCTACGCGGATATGCCGGCAGCGACCACCCACCTCGCGGCTACGACCCTTTCACTCTGTCGAAAGACATCGCCTCAATCATTAGGAGCCTTGGCGACCCGAGCGCGACGGTGATCGGCCATGGAATTGGCGGTCAACTCGGCTGGAGCACGGCGGCTTTACAACCTGAATCGGTCAGTCGGCTCGTCGCGATTTCCGCACCCCATCCCGTTCGGATGCGCGAGGCGATTCTCGGCGATCGCGCCCAGCTTGCAGCGATGAGTTACGCACTCGGCTACCAGCGGCCGATCCTGCCCGAACGAAACCTGACCAAGAACAACTCCGCAGAAGTGGACGAGTTCCTCCGACGCTGGTCCGCCGACCCCGCATGGCCGGATGAAGAGGCCTCCGCCCACTTCCGTGCCGCGTTTCAAGTTGGTGCGACGGCCCACTGCTCACTGGAGTACTACCGCTGGGCGTTTCGCTCACTGCCCCGGTCGGACGGCCGCAAGTTCAAGGCCGACATGCTCGCGAATCACGTGCACCAACCTGTCCTGCACATCCACGGAGCCACCGACCGGGCGATCCTGCCTCGGACTGCGAAGGGTTCGCGGGACTACACCACCGGCCCGTATGCGTGGCGCACCTTGCCACAGGTCGGACACTTCCCACATGAAGAATCGCCCGCCGCAACACATTCACTGATCCTTGATTGGCTCGCAAGCCCAGAACCGTGGGACGACCCGCGCGCGTCGTGAATTACGAACGTGAACAGGGGCCCGTCGAAACTTCCTGCGTGGCGTTACGACCCTCAGAGATTGCCGCCGATACCTGATTCGCAGTGAGCGCGAAGGCCATCTGCGGATCCTGCTGGGCTTGAGCGTAAATGACTCCCGCGACCCGGCCGTCGGTGGTCAGCAGCGGGCCGCCAGAGTTGCCCGGCCGCGCGGTGCCACGCAGGGCGTACACCTCGCGCGCAACGCCGGGGTTGCCGTAGATGTCTGTTCCACGGGCGATTTCGCCCCCGATCGTGCCGCGCACGCGAGCAGCGGTGGCCTTCATCTCGCCACCGCCGGGGTACCCGGCGATTACGGTGTCGGTGCCGCGATCAATCGGGCCGGACATCCTCAGCGTCGGCGCGTTCAGGCCTTGTACTTGCAAGATGGCCACGTCAATGCGGGGATCGAAATAGACCGTCTTCGCCCGGAATCGACCCACGTCGGGCACTTCCACGCGGGGGTCTGGAACACCTGCAATCACGTGAGCGTTTGTGAGCACCCGTCCGGGCGCGACCACAAATCCGCTGCCGGTAAAGCCGGAACCGCAGGAAGGCGCCGAACCCGACACCCGCACAACCGAGTTCAGCGAAGCCTGGACGGCACGGTTCTTCACGACCGCCGCGGTGGGTGCATCCACGGGTGCGGGCGGAATCACCCCGAAGGTGTCAAAGAGTTGGGGCAGACCCGAGGTGTCCACCATGTTGCGCAGGTTCGTCACCATGTCGCGCGCTTGGCTCGGCACGACAGAGTCCAACGTGGCCAACACCGCTGAAGACCTGACAGTGGCCGCGACCGACGATCCAGGCAGTGCAGTCGCCGTCGCGGCAAGGATCCAGCCGATGATCGCAATCGCCAACACGTTGAGCGCCGCGCCACCAACATTGTCGAGTAGACGGGCCGGTTCCCAGGTGATTCGGGCATGCAGTCTGCGGCCAATCATCGACGTGCAAACCTGACCGGTAATTGCGCAACCGATGATGAGCACACCCGTCGCGATCAAGCCCATCGTGCCGTCGATGCCGAGCGGCCGAAGGATGTACGGGGCCAGGTAGACCCCAATCAAACCGCCGCCGAGGAACCCAATGAACGACAACAGGCCCGAGACAAATCCGTTGCGCCAACCCGACCAGGCGAACAAGATGACGGCAGCGAGCACGAGCAGATCGACAAAGTTCAGATTGACGAAACTCATGGGCACCTCCTCGCTGCGTAGAGCGTCAGTCTGTCGCATTGAGGCGGGCAGGCACTACCCCAGTTCGCCACAGAATTGTTCGCGTTCAGTGAACCTGCGTGTGTGGGCGCCAGGAGCCTTGGCGCGCCGTTCGGCGTTCTCGTTAGCTCGCGCGCCAGCCATCATCAAACGGCACGACGCGTGCCGCTGCCTCCCACGGCTGTTCCCAGCCAGCGAGTGCGAACAATCGGTCGAGCAGTAGCCCGGTGAAGCCCCACACCAACATCCCGTCGACCTCGAACCCGGAACCGACGTAGCCCGATGGATGCGACACCTTGACGCGGTTCGTGGGGTTGAGCATGTCGGCGACGGCCACGCGATGGACGTCGGCCACCTCTGCCGGGTCCCCGGCGAAAATCGGGGACGGCAGGTGCCACCAGCCGAGCACCGGTGTCACGACGAATCCTGATGGCGGCAACCACATCTGCGGCAAAGTCGCGACTGGTGCTACCCCTGTGGGGTCGAGTCCGGTTTCTTCTTGCGCTTCCCGCAGCGCTGTGGCAATCGAATCGACATCTTCAGGATCGCGGGCTCCACCGGGAAAGGCCGGTTGCCCCGCGTGGGAGCGCATATCGGCGGCACGCTCGATGATGAGCACGTCCGGGCCGGGGACACCTCGATCAGCTCCATCGGCGAAGAGCACAAGAACTGCCGACTCTCGGACGACTGCGTCTGCGGGCGCACGGAAACTCACAAGTTCATCACGAGGTGCTGCCTGCACGCCCGCCACAAGCGGGGCGTACCACCGTGGCAGGTCGTCAGGGTTGATCAGGACGTTCAGTTCGTCGTCGGCGGCCGATGTCACGTCGTCTTCACCCCCAAGTATTTTTCCACTAGCGCTGCCAGTTCATCCCGCGAGGTAATCTCCCCGGCGCGACCCGCGATGGTCCCGTCAGGCCGCACAAACAGTGTTGTCGGCACTCCGATATATCTCAGCTCGGCGCGAGTTTCTTGAGACGAATCCTGCACGGACGGAAACGTCATCTGCGTACTGGCGGCGAGCGCCAGAGCCGGTACCCGGTAGTCACCCACGTCAATTCCGAGGAACGACACGTAGTCCCGGTTCGCGCGATAGTACTCACCCATCATTGGTAGCTCTGCCTTGCAGGGCCCACACCACGAGGCCCACACGTTGACGACGAGCGGACTACCTCGAAGCCCGGAGAGGCGCACAGGGCTACCTCGTCCCAGGCAGGGCAGTGTCACGTCCGGCAAACCACTCGCCACGGGCTCGACGTCGGGATTTGACGTTGGGCACGGATCAAGCCGGGCCGCATCGATCTCGGCGGCGGATGCACCCTCCGTGCTACCGGTGGCCACCGACGTCGACGTGCTCGGTAGAGCTGAGCCAGCGGGGTTCGATCCGTCTTGGGTGCCGCAACCTGCGATCGCCACACAGCTCAGCACAACGAATGCAAATGAACGCACAGTCCCGGCCCGACGCGTCGCCATGTCAGACCTGGCCCGTCTTGATCTTCTTCGCGGCGAGCACCGGATCAGTAATGCCCTCGCCATACGACGGGCACCAGCGCGCAACGGGGCATGCTCCACAGGCCGGTCGCTGCGAGAAGCAACAACGGCGACCGTGGAAGATCATTTGGTGCGACAGTGGGGTCCAAACCTTGCGCGGGAATAGCGCGCCAACCTCGACCTCGACCTTCTCGGGATCGGTTTCAGCTGTCCAGCCGAAGCGTCGCGATAGTCGCCCGAAGTGGGTATCCACAGTGATCCCGGGAACATCAAACGCGTTGCCCAAAACTACATTTGCGGTCTTGCGTCCAACGCCGGGCAATTGCACCAAGTCCTTCATCCGATGCGGGACTTCGCCGTGGAACCGGTCGCACACCATGTTCGCCATGCCGAGCAGCGAGTTCGCCTTCATCCGGAAGAAGCCGGTCGACGAGATGATGGCCTCGAGTTCGGCACGATCAGCGGCGGCAAGCGAGGGTGCATCTGGGTAGCGCGCGAACAGGGTCGGCGTCACCTGGTTCACTCGAACGTCGGTGCATTGCGCCGACAGGATGGTGGCAACGACCAACTGCAGCGGGTTCGCAAAGTCGAGTTCGCAGTGCGCATCTGGGTAGACAACGGCAAGTTCGCGTTGAATCCGGCGCGCTCGCCGGACGAGCGCGGTACGAGTTTCACCCGTTGGAGTGACGGCGTCCACAGAATCCGCATCCGCGTGCGTAGTAGCGGGTGCGCGCGGGGATGAAGGAGCCACCCGATCAGCGTACGTGGCACCCGAATGAGTGAGTCCCCGGTTCAAGTATTTGGTGGTGCCGCCGATGCTCCATTCACGCAAGACGCAATGCACGCGAGATCGGTAGGACGTTGGAATTCGGACCCGGCGGAACGGAACTGACATGCCCGTAGGACACCCTGCTAGACCAATCGGAGACGACGCCGTCCCCGATCAGGTCGACGCATCACGCTCCAATGCGGTGACATCCGCGGCCGACTTCGACGTCGAATCACTGCCGCTCGAGAAGCTGCGGAAGGTGCGTCACCTCCTGACCGAACGCGAGCACCAGGTCTCGTACTGGCGCCGGATCATTCAGGCCCGACTCGATCTGCTGCGCGACGGCGCCGTCAAACGCGGCGCTACCGTCGAAGGCCTGCACCGCATCCTCAGCCAACAAATGGGGGCGAACAGCCGCAAGGGGATCCTGAGTGTGCAGCCCCAGGGCGATCAACCGCTGGCGGGCCTTGACCACTTGTGGAACCGCGGAATCAACGGCACCGACGGCGAGCAACTCGAAATCGAACTTGTGATCGCCGAACGTGAGCTCTCCGAAGAGCGCAACCGCTTGTTCGGGCTTATCGATGCCGCCACTCAAGAACTCATCCGCAGGTATCGCGAAGATCCTTCGTTGGTGCTGAGCGCGCTCCCGCAGCGGTCGGCACGACCCGCCCCGCTATAGGCCCAAGACGCTGCCACCTTGGGGTGTCACCGTCAGCATCTGACAATGCGAAATCGTTTCGTCAAATGCGCACCGATTGTTTGTCACAAACTCATGCGGAAGACCTCGCCGCAGCAGCCCAAATGTGAGTAGGTTTGGTCACACGGGCAAATGAACTCGAACATGAGGTCCTTGGCCGTGGCGAGAAAGTGCAAGTCAGATGTTAAATGCGCCACAATGGCGCCCGAGGAAATCACCCGTCTTTAGCGAGGAACCCCAAGTGGACGATGTACTGAGCCGGGCGCCGATGTTTGCAGCGCTCGATCCCGAGGCAGCAGCGGCATTACGTGCGTCGATGGACACCGTTAGCTTGAACAAGGGTCAGGTGCTGTTCAACGAGGGTGACCGTGGCGAACGCCTCTACATCATCACTGACGGAAAGATGAAGCTCGGCCATACGTCGAAGGACGGGCGCGAGAGCCTCCTTGCGGTGCTCGGACCGGGCGAACTGCTTGGCGAACTTTCTTTGTTTGATCCAGGCCCCCGCACGGCGACCGCGACCGCCCTCACCGAAACTTCCCTGATGGGCCTCGGGCATGGCGCGCTGCGGCCATGGCTAACAGGACGGCCAGAGGTTGCCGAAGCACTGCTCCAAGCGCTTGCCCAACGTCTGCGTCGCACCAATGAGCAGATGGCAGATCTCGTGTTTTCCGATGTTCCTGGCCGCGTTGCCAAGACGCTGCTCGAACTCGGCGAGAAGTTCGGGCGCCCACTCCCCGACGGTATTCATGTCACCCACGACATGACCCAAGAGGAACTTGCGCAACTGGTGGGCGCTTCACGCGAAACCGTGAACAAGGCCCTCGCTGACTTCGCCGCTCGCGGCTGGATTCGCCTCGAATCTCGTTCTGTCATCCTCATCGACCCCGATCGCCTCGACCGACGCTCCAAGTAGCTCGACTCGGTGCCTCGGCCCGCCGCGAAGGTCAACGACTGGTAGCGAGGTACTCCAACTGAGCCCGCACGCTCAGGAGCGCCAACGGCCATACCGCCCGTGGAACATCGGCGTATACCGTTTCAACGACGCGCTGCGCAAGCTCTTCAACCGGCAGTTGCGCTACATCCAATTCGCTGACTGCGGCGCGCACTTGATCGAGTCGTTCGTGTCTGTGTGCAAGGTAGTAATCGATCACGTCACCAGGCTGATTCAACGTCGGCCCATGCCCGGGCAGAATCGTGCTGACGTGCGAATCGGCAATGAGTTCGCGAAGTCGATGCAGTGAATCCAGATACTCCACCAGCGTTCCGTCTGGGTACGCCACCACCGTTGTTCCACGTCCGAGCACGGTGTCGCCAGTGAGAATCGAATCGTCCTGCGGCAGGTAGAAGGACAGCGAGTCCGACGTGTGGCCGGGTGTTGCGATGACGTGAATCTCGACGCCTGACTCATCGATCACATCGCCCCCGACGAGCCCCTCGCTGCCGTACTGATGCGCGGGGTCGAGCGCCTGCACGGTGCAGTTCGCGGCGTCTGCAAACAGGCGCGCGCCCGCACTGTGGTCAAGGTGTCCATGCGTGAGCAGGATCCGCTCAATGCGGGCGCCACGCTGCTCAACTTCACGCGCGACCTGTTGCCAGTGGGCGATGTCGTTTGGCCCCGGGTCAATCACGGTCACCCCCGTCGAGCCAGGCGCTGCCAGCACCCACGTGTTGGTGCCGTCGAGAGTCTGCGGACCTGCATTGGGGGCCAGCACACACGTCGCGAACGACGTGACGTCGCCACCGTGCCACGCGCCAGCAAACCCTGGCCCGCCGATCGCACCCGTCATCGAGCACCCACCGACGCCGGGGCACCTACCCAGATCGTGCGTTGCGCATCATCCATCGTCGCCGCCAAGGCTGGTGTGAATACCGCCTGATTCAGACCCCGCGGGTGGGCCGCCAATGCGGGCAATCTCCGTCCCATCACGAAAGTCCACCAGCCGCCAACGAACGCCCGTGGGGTCGCGAGGGTCGGCAGCCGGGCTCGGCATGAGAGGCACAATCGGACGTGCGGCGATCGCCGCGATCGCCTCTGCAGCACGTGCGCCGGACTCCGCCTGGGCGGCGAAGTCGGTGAGCGTCGCGGTCGTCGGCGGCAACATAAGCATCCGCCCGGCCGCAGACTCGGCGAGTGCATCCGCCGGACGCACCCAACGGTCGGCGTCGGACTCCCCAGAGTTTTCGTGAATATGGTGCTCGCCAACAACTTCGGCTGCGTAGAACCTCGTGTCGAACCGGCGGTCCTCAACCTCAGGCGTGACCCAGTGCCCGACGTAGGCCAGCGTGAGCGGATCACCGAGATCGTGGCTGGTCTCTTCGAGGGTTTCGCGCACGGCGGCGATTCGGTTTTCCAGGTTGTCTTCGCCTGGACTCACAGTCGGGCGATTCAGGAAGGGCCACGCCGCGGCGTTCACCACGTCGGCACGCAGTTCCGCTGCTGCGGTCACGTCTTGTGGTTCAACCGCACCTCCGGGGAACACATACATTCCCGCTGCAAACGCCATGGTGCGTACCCGCCGTTGCAAATAGACGTGTAGGCCGTCAACGTCGTCGCGAACCATCACCACTGTTGCGGCGTCGCGAACGGGCGGCGGTTCCCAGGCGCCGTCACCAGCGCTCGTGGCAGCGACGAGCGCCCGTGCTCGCGCGGCGAGTTCGGGCGGGATCGATAGCTGCGAACGTTCACCCATCTGCGCGCGCGAGCTCCACGATCAATTCGATTTCGACAGGTGAATTGAGCGGCAAATTGGCGACCCCGACGGCTGAACGTGCGTGTCTGCCAGCGTCACCCCAGACAGCCCCTAACAACTCGGAGGCGCCGTTGACGACACCCGGGTGTCCAGTGAAACCAGGCACGCTAGCGACGAACCCGGTCAACTTCACGACTCGAACGACATCGTCGAGACTCGCCACCGTATTGATCGCCGCGAGTGCATTCAGCACCGCGATTGCTGCACATTCTTTGGCGACATCGAGCTCGACGAGACCTGCATCAATGATCCAGCCATCCACCACACCATCGGTTGAATCGGCGCTCACAAGCCCAGTTGCGTGCAATTCACCATCGACGATCGGCAGTTGACCAGCGGTGAAAACGAGGCTGCCGGAGCGGACCGCTGGCACGTACGCCGCGAGCGGTGTGGGTGCCACAGGCAGCGGTCGCCCAAGCTCAGCAAGGCGCGCCTGCACTCCGGTCATCGTGGCGCCTAAGCCCGTGGCCGTTTGAAGTAGGCGACGAGGTTCTCGGCGTTCGGGCCGGGAACAATTTGCACAAGTTCCCATCCGTCGAGGCCAAAGTTATCGAGGATCTGCTTCGTGTTGTGAATGAGTAGCGGGGCGGTGAGGTACTCCCATGTGGTCATAGTTGCCAACTCTAGGCCCGGCAACGCAGGTGCCTTGCTCGCGCACCCGCGAAAACCGACTACTTCCCCCGATACGCTGAGCAACTGTGTCCCCCTCATCACCGGCGAGCCGACCACGTTCGGGTGCGACGCGAGGTGGTGACTGGCCCAGAGTTCGCCTGCACGTGGTGTCTGGCAAGGGCGGTACCGGCAAGACCACGGTTGCCGCCGCTTTCGCACTCGCACTCGCCTCTGGCGGGCGCCGCGTGCTGCTTATGGAGGTCGAAGGTCGGCAGGGGATTGCCCAACTGTTCGACACCCCGCCGTTGCCCTACGAGGAGCGACTCGTTGCTGTCGCCCCCGACGGCGGTGAGGTGTTCGCGCTCGCCGTTGATCCGGAAGCGGCGCTCCTGGAATACCTTGAAATGTTCTACAACATGCGCCGTGCAGGCAGCGCGCTTCGCAAACTGGGAGCGATCGACTTCGCCACCACGATCGCTCCTGGCGTTCGTGATGTGCTGCTGACGGGTAAAGCTATCGAGGCGGTAAAGCGCGGCGAAAGGGCCGGCAAACCCGCCTACGACGCGATCGTCATGGACGCACCACCGACAGGCCGGATCGCGCGCTTCCTCAACGTTAGTAGCGAGGTCGCCGGACTTGCGAAGGTCGGCCCAATCAAGTCACAGTCGGATTCGGTGATGGCGGTCATTCGTTCGCCTCGGACTGCGGTCCACCTCGTCACCCTGCTGGAAGAAATGCCTGTTCAGGAGACCCTTGACGGGATCCAGGAGTTGCACGCGAGCCGCCTGCCGGTAGGTGCGGTCATCGTCAACATGATGCGCGGGCCACGGCTGTCCCCCGACGGAATTGCGGCCGCCTTGAACGGAACGCTGGACTTCGACGAGGTGAAAGCTGGGGTAGAGGCCGCCGGGCTGCCACGAAGGCTCAACCCAACGACGGTCAGCAAGGTGCTTATGGCAGAGGCCACCGAACATGCGCAACGCATTGAGCTAGAGCGGGTTGAACGTGCTCGCCTCGACGCCACCGACCAACCGATCTACGAAATGCCCGAGATGAGCGGCGGCATCGATCTAGGTGCGCTGTACGCGATGTCGCGGATGCTCCGAGAACAGGGAGCCGTGTGATGTCTGGACCACAAATGCTCTCGCCCTTGCCCGACGGAACCCCCGTGCTCGACATCGACGCCCTCATCGATGACCCAGAGGTTCGCGTCATCGTGTGCTGCGGATCCGGTGGCGTCGGCAAGACCACTACCGCTGCATCGCTGGGCATTCGCGCCGCTGAACGCGGCCGCAGAGTCTGCGTGATGACCATTGATCCTGCCCGGCGCCTTGCTCAGTCCATGGGCCTGACTGAGCTCGATAACACTCCCCGTGCCGTCAACGACGTTGACACCTCAAACGGCGGCTCACTCGACGCGATGATGCTCGACATGAAACGGACCTTCGACGAGATCGTCGAAGCCCAGTCCGATCCTGAACGCGCCCAGCAGATTCTCGACAACCCGTTCTACCAAGCGCTGTCGAGCTCCTTCGCAGGCACGCAGGAGTACATGGCGATGGAGAAGCTCGGGCAGCTACGGGCTGCCGCCGAAGCGACCGACACGTGGAACTTGATCATCGTTGACACACCTCCGTCACGTTCAGCGCTGGACTTCCTCGATGCTCCAAAGCGGCTCGGATCGTTCCTCGACGGTCGGCTGATGAAGCTCCTGAGCGCTCCCGCTCGTGGTGCCGGCAAGTTCGGCGCGAAAGTGATGAACGCCGGGATGAGCATGGTCACCGGCACTCTCACAAAGCTCATCGGCGCGCAGGTCCTCAAAGACCTGCAGACGTTTGTCGCATCGTTTGACGCCTTGTTCGGTGGGTTCCGACAACGTGCCGAGGCCACCTACGCACAACTCCAGGCACCCGATACCCGATTTTTGGTCGTGGCAGCACCTGAGCGTGATGCTCTGCGAGAGGCGTCGTACTTCGTCGAACGCCTCGCTGGCGAGAACATGCCACTTGCCGGGCTCATCCTCAACCGGGTCCAGGAAGTGGCCCTGCCACAACTCACGACGGAGGCAGCTGTCGCCGCCGCGGACCACCTCGATGAGGCCCACGAGCACGAACTGACGGCGGGGATGCTGCGACTTCACGCGGATCGAGTCCTCAACGGACAACGACAGCGTCGGTTGGCGCAGCGATTCAGCGCCGCCCACCCACACGTGCCGGTTGCTGCCGCGCCTGCGTTGGCAGGCGACGTCCACGATTTGGATGGCCTACGCGAGGTCGCTGCCGCTTTGGCCGCGCAACACTAAGGCGCACGCTGGCACACAGCCTTGCGCTCGGAACATTGAGCATTCCCGTTGGTCACGCACAGCAAATCCCCCACCGCACTAGGAGCGATGAGGGATGTGCTGAAGCGAATTCGGTGTAGCGGTCCGGCTGCCTATGCGACCGAGGTACGAGCGCGTAGATCGACCGACCGGTCGCTCACGTCAGCCGTGACGGCCTGAGTCGGGATCGCGACGACGTCACCTTGTGTGTGCTCAAGGCGCGCGGTCTCTAGCAACGTCCGCCACGACAGAACATCTGGGCGACGACGAAGCAGCGCGCGGCGCTCGCGTTCAGTCATTCCGCCCCAGACGCCAAACTCAATCTGGTTGTCGAGGGAGTCAGCCAAGCACTCGGTGCGCACTGGGCATCCGAAACAAATGGCCTTGGCCCGATTCTGTGCTGCTCCCTGCACGAATAGTCGGTCGGGATCAGTTCCCCGACACGCCGCTTGAGCTGGCCAGTCATTCATCCAATTCATGGTTACCTTTCACAGGCAGTTCAGAAGTTCCGTCAGGTGAGTGCGCACTGGGGAAGCACGCTGTGCGCGTTGTGATGCGTCGTGTAACCGTACGTTCACCCTCTGCTCATCAAAAGGTCCGAACTGACCAATTCTGATAGTTCGTTTGGACTACTGACGTACCTCACACCAATTCGATTACACCCAAACGGTCCATAACGAAACTTTCCGGCCTACCCTTTCGTCTCATGGGCGTGCCTTCTTCTCCCGCTGGTCCGAGCCGGGCCCGGAGTGTTCGTGAGTTTGTACTCATTAGCGCCCTCGCCGGTGCCATTGTCGCTGCGATGGCGTTGCCGTTCGTCGGCACGGCTGCAATCGCCACCCGCCAAGCCTCGATGACGTTTGACTCGCTGCCGCGTGAACTGCAGGCCCAGCCGCTGCCGCAGCGCTCCTACATCACTGCTAATGACGGCACCCGAATCGCAACGCTCTACACCGAGAACCGCGTCGTCGTGCCGTTGAGCCAGATCTCACCGATGATTCAGCAGGCAGCGATCGCCACCGAAGATGCGCGTTTCTACGAGCACAACGGTGTTGACCTCAAAGGCGCCGGACGTGCGCTCGTTGCGAACTCTCAGGCTGGTGACGTTCAGCAAGGTAGCTCAACGATCACCATGCAGTACGTGCGTAACCAACTCATCACCAATGCCAAGACCAAAGAACAGATCGAAGATGCCCGCGTCCGAACGATTGGTCGCAAGCTGCAAGAAATGCGATATGCCCTGGCCATCGAGAAGGAACTCACCAAGGAGCAAATCCTTGAGGGCTACCTGAACGTCAGCTATTTCGGCGCTGGTGCCTACGGCGTCGAAGCTGCCGCCAAACGCTACTTCGACGTCAGCGCGTCGCAGGTTACGTTGCCGCAGGCGGCCACATTGGCCGGGCTCGTGCAGCAGCCGGTCGGCTACGACCCGACCCAGAACCCAAAGATTGCGCAAGTCCGCCGCAACGTCGTCCTGGACCGCATGGAACTACAGGGGTTCATCACCCCGACCGAGGCGGAAAAGGCGAAGGCAGTCCCGATCGCCAAGACCTTGCGCCCGACCCAACTCCAGAATGGCTGTGCCCAGAGCAAGTACCCCTTCTACTGCGACTTCATCCTCAACCGGATCAAGAACGATGAGAAGTACGGCGCCACCGTCACTGAGCGCGAAGATCTGCTCAAGCGCGGCGGCTTTGTCATCAAGTCCGCGTTGGACATCGAGACCCAAGATGCCGCCCAGCGCGCCGTTGACAGCCGTGTGCCACCGAAGGATCCCAGCAAGAAGGCTGCCGCGATCGCGATGGTGGAACCGGGCACCGGCGACATCCTCGCGATGGCGCAGAACCGACGCTGGGGCACCAAGGGCACCGGCGTCACCACCTACAACTACGCCGCAGATGCTGCCGATGGCGGAACTATCGGCATGCAGGCGGGATCGGTATTCAAGGCCTTTACGCTCGCAGCAGCGTTTGAAAAGGGCATAAGCCCGACTGAGTTCATCTCATCGCCGCAGCGCAAGACGTTCGCCGCGGGTGACTGGGGTTGCGGTAAGAACTTCAACCAGCCGAACTACACCGTGAACAACTCCACCGGCTCTGGCACGTTCAACATGTGGAGCGGTACGGCAATGTCGGTCAACACCTACTTCGTCGAACTCCAGCGCCGCGCTGGCCTCTGCCGCACCGTCGACATCGCCGAGCGTATGGGCGTGAAGCTGGGCAACGGCGAGCCGCTCCTTCGTTACCCGTCCTTCACCCTTGGTTCCATGGAGGTCTCACCGCTGTCGGTTGCGGGTGCGTATGCGGCGTTCGCCAACCATGGCGTCTACTGCAAGCCACACGCGGTCACGACAATCTCGTCCCTGGAAGGCCAAACGCTCTACGTCGATGACGGCACGTGCACAAAGGCCGTTAGCCGTGAGGTAGCCGATGCGACCACTGCGATCCTCACCGGTGTGATCGATGGTTCTGGCTCGCGAACAGGCCAGGCCATGACCCTCGGTCGTGACGCCGCTGGAAAGACCGGAACAACTGACTCCAACGCTGCGGTGTGGTTCGCCGGATACACCCCTGACGTCGCGGCAGCGGTGTGGGCAGGCGATCCCCGCGGTGGATTCAAGCACCCAATGCGCAACGTCACTATCGGCGGCACGTACTACAGCAAGGTCCACGGAAGTTCGATCCCTGGACCGATCTGGCGCAACGCGATGCAGGGTGCGGTTAGCGACAACGCTGAGTCGTTCGACCTTGAAGCCAAGAATGATCTACAGCAGGCGCGTCGTGGCGGATACAACCGGAGCGGGAACACCAACGGCTACGGCTACGACGCCGAGCGATACCAGCGGTACAACCCGTACTACAACCGCTAGACGCCGCCTCGAACCACCGTTAGGTTCGTTGTATGCGCGCACCGATCGTCATCTCGCTCGTGGTTGCCATGGGAATTGGCTTGGCGGGTTGCGGGCAATCGGACACTAGCGCTCCACCTGGACCTACCGATTCTTCCTCGACTGCACCCAGCGGGACACCGGTGGTGACGGAACAACGAGTGATCGCGACTGGCCTGCAGAGTCCGTGGGGGATGGCGTTCCTGCCCGATGGCTCCGCGTTGGTGACGGAACGCGACTCGGGCACGATCAAGCGCGTCGTTGCCCAGCCGAGTGGCGATGCCGCCGTGAGCACTGTCGGCAACGTTCCAGGCGTGGAGCACACTGACGGTGGCGAGGAAGGGCTCCTCGGCATCGTGCTCGCCCCAGGCACATCACCCAAGCAAGCATTCGTCTACTACACGACCGAGACTGACAACCGGATCGCATCAATGTCGTGGGATGGCCAGCGCCTCGGGCAGCCACGGCCGATCCTCACCGGGATTCCGGCTAGCACCTACCACAACGGCGGGCGCCTCGCGTTCGGCCCTGACGGGTACCTGTACGCCGGTACAGGCGACGCAGGTGAGCGCGAACGCTCCCAACAGCGCAACAACTTGGCCGGCAAGATTCTGCGGATCACTGAGGCAGGCTCTGCGGCGCCGGACAACCCGTTCGGCGATTCACCGGTCTGGACCTTGGGTCACCGTAATGTTCAGGGTCTGGCGTTCGATTCCCAAGGCCGCTTGTGGGCGAGTGAGTTCGGCGAGCGGACGCACGATGAGCTCAACCTGATCACCAAGGGCGCCAACTACGGGTGGCCGGTGCACGAGGGTGCAGCAAATGATCCGGCCTACGCCGATCCGTACGTGCAGTGGCCAACCGCCGAGGCGTCACCGAGTGGGCTCGCGATCATCAACGACTGGGCATACCTTGCGGCGTTGCGGGGCGAACGCCTCTGGCAAGTCGGGTTGGCAGCAGCAGAACCGGTCGGCCCGAACGAACTGTTCTTCGAGAAGTACGGGCGCCTGCGGACGCCGGTAGCTGCCCCTGATGGAACCTTGTGGGTGACAACGAGTAATACCGATGGTCGGGCGAATCCTGGTCGTCAGGACGACCGGATCATCGCCTTCACGGTGAAGTGAGACACCCTGCTCGTCTCGTCGTTGCGGCTGGTGAGCCGGGGCTAAGACGTGAGCTGACGCTTCACCTCGGCGGCGATGCGGCCACCATCTGCGCGGCCAGCCACCTTCGGTTGAACCAACTTCATCACCGCACCCATACCTTGCGGTCCACTCACACCTGACTCGGAGACAGCGGCGACAACGATCTCAGTAAGTTCATCGTCGGACAGCTGCGCCGGCAGATACGCCTCCAGGACACCAAGTTCGGCACGTTCTTTGTCCGCAAGGTCGGCCCGGTTTGCCTCGTCGTACGCGGTCGCGGCCTCCCGACGCTTCTTGGCCTCTTTGGTCAGCACAGTGATGACATCGGCGTCGGTGAGCTCCCGTGAGCTCTTTCCGGCAACCTCTTCATTGGTGATCGCCGTCAGTGCCATTCGGATTGTGCCTGAGCGCAACTGGTCACGATCCTTCATCGCCGCAGTCAGGTCCGAGTGCAATTGGGTCTTCAATGCAGAGTCAGTCATGGGTCTATCTAACCCGACCGGGCCACGATCCGGCGCGCGCGTATCCGAACGTGCGACCATAGTTGGCATGCCAGTTGCCGACTCCCTGTATGCAAAACGTGCGATCAAGACCCTCGGAGTGGCGGGAGTTTTGGGTGCGGGGGTGCTCGCGTATTCGCTGGCCGAGGCGCGCTCATACCGACTGCGATCGGTGGTTGTTCCGGTGTTGGAACCTGGCTCAGAACCGCTGCTGGTGCTCCACCTGTCTGACCTACACATGACGCCGAGACAAACCGACAAGGCTGGCTGGATCCGCGCCCTTGCCGATCTCGAGCCGGACTTGGTTGTGGCGACCGGGGACTTTCTTTCGCATCCCGACGCGGTGTATCCCTTGGTCGAGGCGCTCGGGCCACTGTTGGATGTTCCAGGCGCGTTTGTGCTGGGCTCGAACGATTACTACGCACCCAAGTTTGGGAATCCACTCGCGTACTTGCTGCATCCGACAAACCACGACCGGGGCGAACCGAACTTGCCGTGGGCCGAGCTGAAGGGCGCGCTCTCAGCCGGTGGCTGGATCGACTTGTCGAACCGACGCGACCACATCAAAGTCGACGGCCGCTTGATCGACGTCCGTGGTGTGGATGATCCGCATATCAAACGTGACCACTACGAGCCAATCGCTGGACCGTTCGATCCGTTGGCAGACCTCGCGCTCGGTGTGACACATGCGCCCTACCTGCGGGTGTTGGATGCGATGGCTGACGACGGCGCGCAACTGATCATGGCGGGGCACACTCATGGCGGCCAAATTGCGATTCCTGGCTACGGGGCACTGGTGACGAACTGCGACTTAGACCCCGCCCGAGTGAAGGGGCTCAGTCACCATCGGAACTCGCTCCTGCATGTCTCAGCCGGCCTCGGCACCAACCCGATGACTCCCATCCGGTTTGCCTGTCCCCCGGAGGCAACGCTGTTGACCCTCGTCGGCGGGGACACGCAGTAGCCAGCACTGCATAGTGAGGCTCTTTGCTTCCACAGTCTTTGGGACTTACGTTCGGTAGACCTTCACCTTCTTGTAAGCGCGGTAGTCACCGGTCGCTGGCGCGCTCCAGGTGAGCTTCACTTTGACTCGGTTGCCATATGTCTTCAGGTAGGTTCCCGGGTTGGCACCCGTCGTGACCCGCATGATTGCGCAGCCCTTGCGGTCTCCTCGCAGCAGCGTGCAGCGCGCTTGGGTCTTGATTCGCTGTCCAGCGTTGGTTCGGGGGTTCAAGCTCGCGACCTTGCGCAGTCCCTTCCGCGGCACCGACTTCGGGACTTTCACGCTCCCCTTAGTGGGGACTTGGGCGACCGTCGACGATGCTGTGACTTCAAATGCTCTCGTGACAGACTCCGCAGATCCGTACAAGTCGTCGCCTGATTGCCTCGCCACGATGACGCACGTACCAACTTTGACGTAGGTGACGGTGCTGCCGGATACCGTGCAATAGCTTGCGTCAACCGATTGGTACGACACGGGCAACCCCGATGAGGCCGTTGCCGTCAGTAGCTGCGAGCCATCACCGAGCGCTGCATCTGCGGGCTGCGGGAAGGTGATGGTCTGTTCTTGACCGAGGAACCATTGGATCAATACCGCGCCATTGCCGCCGTTGTTAGCGAAGCCGTCATTGAGCGTGATTCCAGCAGCTCCGCCGTTACCTCCGGGCGCATAGACCGGTGCGGGAAGTCCCTCAGGTGATGGCGCCGTCGACCCGCCAGCTCCGCCGCCGCCAGCGGGTTGCGGTTGGGCAAACGTTCCGCCCGAGCCTCCCCCACCACCGAACCCACCGCCGCCAGCGCCCATCCAGCCACCTCCACCGCCGCCGGATCCGGATCCCCCGCCACCCACGAAGTAGTTACCGCCGAACGTGCTTGCCGACAATCCACCTAGGTCGGGTTCTGAGGCATAGCAGTCGCGACCCCCGTCACCGCCTAGTCCGCCGCCGCCACCACCACCTGCCCCGCGCGTTCCTGCGGGCGATGCGCCCGTGCAGGTCGCGTCTGATCCGTTGTTCGCGCCACTTCCGCCAGTACCCGCAACACCAGGGCCGGTTCCGGTACCCAGCGCACCAGAACCGCCAGTCCCGTTGCCGTCTGGATTGCCACCCTCGCCACCGTAGGTTCCGGCGCCGTCGCCGCCGGTGTACGTTCCGTCCGCTGCTCCATCACCGCCTTCCCAGGCTGCTGGTGACACTGAGTAGACCGCCGTTGCACCGCCACCACCGCCAGCGACAATTCGCTGGCTATCAGTCGCGAAGTCTCCGACGTAGACCGTTGTCGCGGCCCCGCCTCCACCGCCTGCGCTATACGCCGACGTATCGGACGGCTGGTTCAGCCCGATCCCACCGGTACCGACGTTGACCGTGACTGTCTGGCCTGGCGTCACCGTCCTAAATGCTGTGACCACCGCGCCGTGTCCGCCGCGGGCAGTTTGAGATTCTGTCGGGCTCGGGCCGCTCGCTACGTATTGGTAGCTCGCACCGCCACCACCGGCACCGTAGCCGGTCACCTGGATTGCAGTCACCCCTGTGGGCACCGTCCATGACGACGTCCCGGGATTGATGAAGACAGCGGTTTCTGTCGCGGCCACCGGTGCTGCGGCGGCGCCGAGTCCGAGACCAACCAGAGTGAGCGACGCCGCAACGCCCACAACGACACGGGCGCGTTGTTTGGGTCGTAGTTCGATCATTCGATGCCGCCTCAGGTTTAATCTTGGTGAGATCGCCAAGGCTAGCCGTGCTTGATCAGCGTTTCATTTTGAACTGCCGACTGCCCCGGCGGGCAGCGCGCGCTCCCACCCGTTTATGCTCTCTGTGCTGCCTTGGTGGGCGTGTTCCAACGGCCCTTGGCCCACGTGAACAACGGCCACAATCTGTTTC
>JBAYVO010000021.1:0-19401 GCA_041674545.1 Candidatus Nanopelagicales bacterium
GTCTGTTTCGCGTTCATCTGTCGACTTGCTCTTGCAACGGTCGACGGGAAGATCAGCCTTGCGGAGATGATCCGATCGACTCGACGTCGATCCGGACTGTTCCTGCTTTGGGTCGTCGCGGAATTACTGGCCATCTGGGTGCTCGCGGCTCTCTACTTCTGGCCGGGACTCATTTTCATGTTGATCATTCCGTTTGTTGCACTCGCAGCAATGGATGGACGCAAGAATGCACTCCTGACAAACTTCCGGGCGATCCGCGAACGATTCGGTCGGTACCTCATCACGATGGCTTTCTGGATCGCCATCATGCTGGTTTCCGACATCCTGATCGGTCTCGGTTCGGTGACGCTTTCACCGAGTGTCGTAGCCGTCGCTGGCTGGATCTACAAGGGCCTCGTCGGTGCATGGCTCACGTGTGCCTTTGCCGCTCTCTACCGAAGCACCAACACGGGTGCGGCAACCGCTACGTCCACTGACGAACCTGCCCATCAACTGTGAGTTGATCGCACCAGTGGGCGACGTAGGTCGCTGGCCCTCATGAGGTGCGAAGAGGGACAGATTGTGGGCTGGCACGTGTCAGCACCGGCAGTCGTTCCTCGGAGGCCCGATGCTGTGACGAATCCTCGCCCGACGGGTTGCGGCGAACAGCGGCCACGTGTACTGCGGCAAGCTCGGGCTAAACGCCCGGGGTGGGCCGAGTGGCCGTTTACGGCACGGACCGAAATGAGGCTCTCGTTCCGAGTGCAGGAATGGCTCCAGGCGCCGGCCTCGGCTCAACCCACTTGTTCTGGACGAACACGCCCTATCAAGGCCGAGTGCTCGACCAATGCCAACCAGGATGTGGCAGTCACTGTTGTCGGTAAGCCACGCTTCGCGGCGCGGGGCAATATGCCAACCATCAAACGGACTGCCAAGGTTCGGTGCGTCGTTAAAGGCAACCTCCGAACCCCGACGAGGGCCAGGGGGCCTACGGATCCGGATTCGTCTACTGCGCACAAGGCAAGACTGTTCTCTTGGTGAAAATCGTCAGGCCGTAAAGGTGAGGTGACACGCACCAAGCACGAACGAGTTCACCGCATCCTCGACAGTCAAGGCTTGCACCCGCCAACCGCTGAACGTCCTGGCAAAGCTGAAGCGTGACATGACCGCTTCCGACGTCGAGCACGAGCGCTGCCGCTCCACGATCGACTTGATGGCGATCACGTACGCACGCGCCGTGGCCACCTAGAGGTAGAACTTGGAGTAGATCTCTCCGATCTTGCTCCACGCGAAATATGACTCTTGGACTGACGAAATCGACTTGCGGTTTGGGCACAGGCATCACGGCCGCGGCGGCGGCGCCGTACTCTGGAGGGAAACCAACGCACTTCTCTGGGGGACTACATGCAGCGAAACACGCTCAAGGCCGCAATTGCGATTCCGATCGTTGCAGCCACCTCGAGCACAATGCTCGTGGTGAGCGCCTCATCATCAAGCGCAGCCCGCGCACCTATCGCCCCCGAGGCCAGCTACCAGATGTTGACGGCCAGTTGCAGCGAATCGAACGGGCGTTATGTTGCAGTGGGCAAAGCTCGCGCGCATGTGGGCCAGGTTCCACTCAACAACAAGAAGTACTACCAGAAGGTCACCGTCCAACTCGATAAAAAAGTCATCGGCGGCATGTGGCGCAAGCTAGAGAAGCGGGAATACTCGAGCGGGAAGTTCACGAACAAGAACGTACCGACGCATTCAACTCCTGGCGTCAAATCAGTCGTCGGACCAATCATCGCCAACGGCGGAACAATGAGCGTGAAGCTCAAGGTCACGCTCAAGCAGGTTCGGCGCGGACCCGACAAGTCGGTGTGGGCGTACCAGGTGCGTAGCCAACCGTTCACATGCTCGATCTCGAACCCCGGCGGCGGGTTCACCGGCGGCGGCGGCAGCTGACCTGCGCGGCGTTGACCTAGGACCTAACTCGGCGGATCACTCACAACGCTCGGTTCTTTCCAACAGGAGGGTCGCGGGGGTAGCGACGAGCCAACTCAGCGCACACTTCGCGTCCGCCTACAAGAAGCGGCCGTTCCACAAGACGGCCCCGGCTGACGCGAGCACGAGCAACACGAACGCAAGACCGACAAACCACTGCCACAGATCCGTTTGTTCAACTGTCGTGCCTACGTCGCCTTGGATCTGGGTGAGGACTTGATTCAGTTGATCAGCACTCGCAGCGTCAAATGCAGCGCCTCCCGTTGCCTCCGCGACCGCTTCCATGGCGACCGGGTCCGGCGGTACCTGCACAACGAGCCCGTTGGCGATTGTCACTGTGCCTTCATCGGTCCCGTAGGTGATGGTCGAGATGGGCACTTGCATTGCGACTGCCTGCTTCGTCGCGGTCTCCAGCGGAATACCGAGTTGCTGCATCCCATCGGACAATAGGACGATCGCGGCAGATTCCTGGGTGGGCTCTGTCAGTCCTGCTTCCTCCCGTGCACCCTGTATCGCTTGCAAGGACGCCATGATTCCCTCGCCCGTGGCGGTACCGTCGCCTGACTCTAGGGTCGAAATTGCCCGCGCTACACGCTGATGATCTGACGTCGGCGCCGCCAGTAACGATGCTGATCCGTCAAACGCAACGAGGCCAACATCAACGCCCTCCGGCAGTCCTTCCACAAACGTGACTGCCGCAGATTTTGCGGCGGCGAGCCGCGACGGCGCCACGTCGGTCGCTTCCATTGATCGCGACACATCGATGGTCAACATGATGACCTTTGACTCATTCGCAACTTCGGAGGAGTGCACCGGTTGCGCTAGTCCGATAACAAGAAAGACGAGTGCCAACGCGACAGCGCCTGCTGGCACATGACGGCGCCAACCGGGGCGCCGTGGCGCGACGGAGCTCAGCAACTCCAAATTGGTGAACCGAACCGCGTATTGACGTCGCCGCTGTTGCATCATCACGTACAACGCGACCAGCCCTGCTACGGCAAGCAGTAGTACTAACGCGACAGGCAAGAGGAATTGCACAGCTACACCGCCCACTTCGTCGACCTAGCGAATCCAACGAAGTCCGCCATCCAGTCACGGTCGGTGGACAACCGCAGATGCCGTGCGTTCGCGCGGCGCACGGCACCGTCGACCTCGGCTCGTCGAGCCGATGCAGCTTCTTCGAAGCGAGCGCGCAACCGCCGATCTGACGTCTGAACCTCGAGCAACGCACCTGTCTCTGGGTCGACGAGGGTGAGCAAGCCGCTTGCCGGAAGCGACCACTCACGCGGATCGGAGACTTCGGCGACAATCACGTCGTGGCGTGCCGCGGTTCGCCGTAGCGCCGATGGCCACGGACTACCGTCGAGAAGGTCGGATATCACCACAACGCGGCCCCTACGCTTCGCTGTCGAGTCGACGACGCGCAGCGCATTGCTCAGGTCAGCTGCTCCCGATGCCCCGCGTGGTCGTTGCTGGATCCGATGCAAGATTTGCATGACTGATTTGCGTCCACCCCGCGGCGCGACAATGACCGTTCCATCCGCATCAAAACTGATCAGGCCAGTTCGGTTCCCTGCTTGAGTCCCCAACAATCCAAAAGCGGCCGTTGCGATGAGGGCGAGATCGCGTTTCTCCATCAGTGCGGTGCCAAACTCCAGACTCGCGCTCGAGTCGACCACTAGCCACGTCTCGAGCTCGCGTTCGGCGATCGTGTCGCGGACATGCAGTTCATTCATTCGCGCCGTCAGGCTCCAGTCGACGCGCCGCGCATCATCGGAAGGCTGATAGGGCCGACCCTCTCCCCGCTCGATTCCCGGACCGTAGAGCAGCGATTCGTAATTGCCGTGCAGGAGGCCGTTCAGCTTGCCGGTGATCGCTATTTCCAGGCGCCGCAAGGCCAGCTCATCGCGCAGTGCTTCGTTTTGTGGTGGGCTCATCACGACACGCGGGGCTGTTGACCGACAACCCCAGGGCCGGTTTGCTTCGACGTCGCTGCGGCACGTGACGCCGATGCGCTCGGCGGCACTGGCTGAACCAGGACTGGGCCAGAATTGTCGGGCGCTTGTGTGATGTGTGGGGCCAAAACTGTCGCCAGGATCCGTCCCACAATTTGGTCGGCGTCGATGTCGGCGGCAAGCGCCTCGTACGACAGAACGAGGCGATGGCGCAACACGTCAGGAGCGACGCGGTACACGTCGGTGGGGAGCACGTACCGGCGGCCCCGCATGAGTGCTATTGCTCGGGCGGCACTGATCAAACCCAGGGTTGCGCGCGGGCTCGCACCGTAGGTAATTAACGGGGCGAACTCGGGAAGCCCGAAGTCTTGTGGACGGCGGGTAGCGGCAACCAGGCGCACCACATAATCTGCGACCGCATCGTGAACAAAGGCAGCTCCCGCTGCCTCGCGCAGCGACGACATGAGCTCCGGGGTAAGCACTTGGTCGGCCTCAGGAGTCTTCACCCCGACACGGTGAATGATCTCGTACTCTTCCCGATCAGTCGGGTACGTGACGAGCACCTTCATCAAGAAGCGGTCTTGCTGCGCTTCAGGGAGTTGGTACACGCCCTCACTTTCGATCGGATTCTGAGTCGCGAGCACCATGAACGGTTCGGGCACCCGGTAGCTCTCGCCACCGATCGTGACTTGGCCTTCAGCCATGACTTCTAGCAGCGCGGACTGCACCTTCGGCGAAGCGCGGTTGATTTCGTCGGCAAGGACGACGTTGGCAAAGACCGGCCCGAGTTCAACGTCGAAGCGTTCCTTCGACGGTTGGTAGATGCGCGTTCCGAGTATGTCGGCAGGCAACAGATCTGGGGTGAACTGAACGCGAGCGAACTCACCACCAAGTACCGACGCCATAGTCTTCGCTGCGAGGGTCTTTGCCAACCCGGGCGGACCCTCCAATAGACAGTGTCCGCCTGCAATTGCGCACACCATGAGTCTTTCGATCATGGCGTCCTGACCAACAACGACGCGCTTCACCTGGAACAGTGCGGCCTCGATGAGGTGCGCAGGCGGCGCTGACGAATCGACCATATTGGTTGAATCATTGCCGTTAGCTGAAGTCGTCAAGGTAGCCCCTTTGTCTGGTTTGATCGCCCACGAGACTTGTCTACTCACGCGCTCCACAACCAAATTCGAAATCGTTGATATCGACGAATCGTAGTAGTGGACCGCACACTCTGTGTTAGCAACGGGTTAGCAATCTGCATAGATGCGCCCCGGTCGGATTGCCCGAGCGGGTAGCCGTAGGTGCGCGATCGCCGGACCCACGGGTTGAGCACCCAAGTCGCCACGCACCACTCGGGTGCTGACGGGTAAGGTTTGCATTCTGCCGACGTGGCGCAACTGGTAGCGCACCCGACTTGTAATCGGGCGGTTAGGGGTTCAAGTCCCCTCGTCGGCCCTACGTGAAATTCCGGTGGTTGTGGGGTTTCGGGTGTGTGCCCTCCGGTCTCAGGGTTTCTGGCTAGTGGACGTTTCCGGATTTTTTTCCGGATTCGTCCGATTTTTGGTCGTGTTCGTCTATTTCGGTATCCGCGAATTCACCGGTCACCCTTGACTTCTTTTAGGACTGCTGAAGTCGGGTATTTCGGACGCAGATTTGGTTTCTTGTCGGCTAACTTCCGCATAACACCCACGTTGCGTTCGCTTGGTTGGTCATCTTCGGATTCCTGCGGTCGTTGTGGGTGTTTGGTTAGTGCGTTGTCGAATTGTTCGCCGTATTCGGTGTCGAAGCTGGTTGCTGCGTGGGTGGCAAGATCGTTCTTCGAGTTCCGAAGGTAGACGCTGGTTGTCGTTGCGCTGCTATGTCCGGCGATCCTCTGCAGATCCGCTAAACCTAGATCGGCTGCGGCGAGGCTTGTGAGCGCGATTGCGCGTAGATCGTGGATGCGTAGTTTCGCGAAAGCGGGGTCTGTTTTCTTGGCGTCAAGCCACGCTGCTTTGCGGAATGTGTTGTTCCGAATCGGTTTGCCTAGACGGCCTTCGAATACGAGTTCGGTTGGGTTCCGGTTGTTGATGCGTTCAGCGAGGAGGATACACAAGAAGTTCGGCAGTGGGGCGGTTCGTTCTTTGCCTGATTTGGTGGTTTGCAGTTTCAAATGCCCGTCGACTTCGACGTAGGCTTGTCTGACCACGCAGCGTTTGTGGTTTAGGTCAATGTCTTGGATTTGAAGTGCGATGGCTTCTCCGTATCGCAGCCCGGTGGTTGCTAGGAACAGGGTCAGGTCACGGTAGACGGTGGTTGTGACATTTCCGTGTGCGTCGTATTTGGTGCAGGCATTTGCCAGTTGAACGATCTGTGTTGGACTTAGGGTTGCTGGGTGTTGGTGGACGCTGTTCTGCCCCGGACGTTGGATAAACATGACAGGGTTTACGTCGATTGCCCTGGATCGCATGGCGTGGGTCAAAAACGCGGAGAGCGTGGCGAGTGTGTCAGCGATTGTTGAGTCCCGTGAGCCATCTTGTCTCCACACTGCCATCGCTAGTTCGATGTCGGCGTTGGTGATGTCTCGGATGCGGAGTTGTCCGAGGGTTGGTTTGATCCGCAGTCGGTTCGCCCGTTCGTAGGTGGCGACAGTTTTGGGCTTCCACCTGTTGGAGAGTATCGGCCACCATTTGTCGATATACAGAGCAACGGTGAGGCGGTCGTCGGTATTTCGTCGTTCTCGCTCTCGCTTCTTTTCCTTCGCCTCCCAGGCTTCAGCTTCGCGCTTCGTTGGGAACGTCGCGCTGTCTTCACGCCATCCGCTCCGTTTGGTTGCGTCGCGGATTGAAACTCGTGCTTGCCACCCCTTCTTGTATCTCCGAATCATTGGTTCTGCTGTTCCGCAAGCCAGGCTTTGACCTCGGAAACCCTGAATCTGACCGCGCGGCCTATGCGAAAGCTCGGCAGGACGTTCTGTCTCGCGAGCGCATACACGGTGCTTCTTGGTAGCCCTAGGAGGGCTTCGATTGGTTCGACTCCGACGAGGACCTCTTCGTCCGCGAGTAGTAGATCGGTTTGTGCGTGGCTTTTCATTGGGTTTCTCCTTGGGGGTAGTGCGCGAGAAAAGTCTTGCGGTTTCTCGCGGCTGTTTGGACTACTTGTTGAATATCGCTATCGGTCAAATACCAGGTGCGACACTTCTGGTATTGGCCGCTTTCGGTGAGGAGTAGCCCGGTTCCGGGTCGGTTCGCTGGGATAGTCAGGAGTGCAGTTGCGGCGTCGTCGCCGACAATGGTGACGGCTTGGCCTCGCGCTCCACAAAAGCCTCCCCAGCGGTATTTGAAAAGATCCCTTAATCCGGTGGGGACGACTGTTGAGTCGGGTTTTTGAGTGGCAGCGATCACTGCCACATTTGCCGCGCGCCCGAGTGACACGATGCGGCGCAGTGTTTCCCCGAGTTCTTTGGATTCTTTGGTTCCGGTTCCGCTGATTTCTGCGAGTTCGTCGAGGCAGAGGAGGATTGGTGGGAAGCGCGGGTCGTTGGGTTCGATTTTTCGTAGTCCGAGTTCTGACATTTGCTGAAATCTGGTTTCGATATCCGTGAGGGTGTTGTTGAGGATGTCGGCGATTCCTGTGGGGTCTGTTGCGAGTTGGTCGGCGCGTGGTCCGAAGAGTGCGAGTTCTACTTTTTTGGGATCGCAGAGTCGCAGTTCGAGCATCGGGTCAAGTGCGGCTGCGCAGATGAGTTCTGAGGCGCTGACTGACTTTCCACTTCCCGGGAGTCCGCCAACCAATATCGAACTTTGGAAGAGGTTGACGTCGAGGATGTCCCCGGTTGCTGTGATCGCGAAGGGGATCGGTTCGGTAATCGAAAACTGGTTGGCTTGGAGTAGAGGCCAGGGTCCGTAGCGAGTGAGGTCAGCGAGTGGATCATGGTTGAGCCATTCGACTGTGACCCACCCTCGTTGGATTTGAGTGACGCTGACTTGCTCGACTCCCGCCCATTCCGCGAGCTTTTCGGAGGCTTTGACGAAGTCCTCGGCGGTGAGGTTGACTGGCACCGATATTTGGGTTTGGAACCCGTGCTCGGTCGGAGTGATCTTGGTGACGATGGGTGGTTGCCGGTCGTCAGATCTGAGGCGGCTTCCTAGCCCAAAATGTGGGACCGCTACGGCCCACGCAAGCCGGAATTTCGTTCCGGAAATCCACGGTTGGATTCGCGGGCGGATTTTCATCCAATACACGGCTGCGCTGCCACAGATGATCATTAGTTGAAGTCCTCCGCCGACCCACGGGACGCTCCCGACAATCCCGGCGATGATCATCGTCGCGATGATCCAGGCAATCACAACAGCGAATTGTTGCTGTTTCACCCAGATTCTGTACGGCAACGATTCGGGGTAGAAATGGGCGAGGCTGCCGGGATACTTGATCTCGTATTCGATCAACCTCCTTGTCATGGGCTGAGTCCGTTGACAAGTTGGGCCATGATCCATATCTGCCCTGTCGCCATGATGAGCGGCGTCGTAATTTTGAGGAACCGCACGAGTGCCATTTGTGTCTCCGAGGTTGTGGTGGGGCCGACCAACTGGCCGACCCCACCAGATGGGGTTACGGTTTTAGAGGGGCGGGTTTTTCGCTGATTGGCCGAAGCCGCTCCGCAGTGATCGATAGGGCCGACCTCCCATTGGCGTCGCTGTATGCGACGATCCAAATTTTTCCCTCGGCGCGGAACTTTCCGCCGAGTTCAAAAAGTCCGGATTCGAGGCAGTTGATCGAGGCCGATTTGACTGGCCTGATTTCCCCAGGCTCTCGACCTTCCTGCAACAAGATCGTCCCCGTTGAGTAGGTAGGACGACCACTGCCGTCAGGCGCGGTCTTCCCCTCTCGTAGCCGACCGGAATCACCGAGTCCAGCAACAATGACTGGCCATTCGGTGGCGGTTGTCGCGATCACTCGCGGGGTTGCGTCAGCCATGACTAGACCCCGCTTCCAATGAGGGTTCCATTGGAACCGCTCCCGTTGATGAACTTGTAGAGTCGATCTTCAACTTCGTCCCAGTCATCACACAGGACGTACAGTTGATCTTCTTCCTCGTTCCCGATCGGCTTGTACGTGCGTGTGCCTTTGTGAATGTCGCCGATTTCGCGATTGACGTTGGCGACCCCGGCTTTCCACCCTCTTGGTGTGCGCTCCTCGTCGGGAAAGCAGTTGATTAGACCCTCGCGCGGCGCGACCCAGCAGTCGACCCCATCAGCTGTGATCTTCTTTGCCCGGTCGAAAATTGTCAGAATTGCGTTCGCCATCTCGGCAGTTGTGATCATTTCCGTTCCTCTCATCTTGTTTTCGGTTACTTCTCGGTTTGTGCGTGGTAGCGGATTCCGCCCCGTGGCCCGGTGGGTAGTTGGATGATTTTGATCTTGTATCCGAGTTCTTTCGCGACGGATTCGATCTTGTTGAAGTACGGGAGGTCCCAATGGCGGTTCTTACTGATTTGAAATCCCTCGGGCCGCTGCATCGCGTTCCAAATTTCGACCCCCTTGCGGGTGAGTTCCGCCGAAATGGCTTCCACAACGTGGGTGTTCGGCTTCGTCAGTTGGCTCGTTGACATCTGTGGTTCTCCTGGTTCTGGGTGCGGTGGTTGGTCTGACCAGGCAACCATAAACGAAATGGTTTTTGGTGTCAACCATAAATTGAATCTTTTTTGCTTTTGACTCCTGCGGCCTGCGTCGGTCGCGTATGCTTAATGTGTGTCGACAGATGATCTTGTTCTCCAACTAAATGATCTTGAAGCACTCGCCAAGAAGCTCCTCGCTGGCGTTCAGGAAATTCGTCAGAGTTTGGCTGCTGATCTGAGCGGCGACGAGAACACTGCGGCGGCGCTAACCGTGCTTCGAGACATTTCGGATGATCAACTGAAACTTGTGGGAGTGTTTGCGGAGCGTGGCGTGAAGATCGCAGAGTCAGAGTTGCTGCGACAACTTGATCTTTCGCCTGCTCAAATCGGTGGCGTAAAAGGCGGATTGACTCGCAAGATTCGAAGGATCACCGGCGAACCATCGACGGAGTTGTGGAAATTCGACGCTCGTACCGACGGCGATTACGATCTATACCTCGCGCGGGATGAGTTTGCCGACATTTTTCAGCGCGCAGTTGAAATTCGGAGCCCCGAGTAGGCAGACTTCGCCGCCTACGTCAAGTACGGTTCGGCTCGAACGATTTCGACAAATGAGTATTGGCGAGCACTCTCGGTCCCGAGTCTGTTGATGCTGTATTGCTCTCGAACTCGAACCGCGATGCTTTGGCCGAGAGTAAGTCCGAGACTGAGGATCCCATCTTCTGATCCGACTGCGATGTCCCACCGTCGTGAGTTCTTCGCAGCACCTGCCTTTACGGAAAAGGAACCGCTCAGGTCGAGGTTAACGACTCGTCCTGAAACCGTGGTCAGGTGTTCTACCGGCTTTATGTCCCAGAGTGAACGTGCATTCGCGAGCCCGGCGGCGCTGAGTGCCGATTGCCGCTCCCTTCCTTGGCTTGACCTCCACCGCATTTCCAATTCAGCTTCATGTTCGTCAAGTGCTCTGGTGAGGTCGTGCAGACCACGTATCAACTCGTCTTTACCACCAACAAGCCCCCGGAGATCTTTGCCGTCCTCCACTGCTGTGTGCACTTGTAGAACGAGCTTCACCGCACGATCAAGTGCATCGTTCTCGGGGTCAAGTGCGTGAGACGGTTCGCTGATGCTTCCTCGTGCGTGAAAGTACAGAACCGAACTACCAGGTCCGATTCCAGCAAGTTCGATCGCCACATCGTCCTCGGTTGCCGAGCCCTTGGCACCTTGAAGCTCGCGCGTAACTGCTGCGATCATTTGTTCCGCGAACGGTGTTTCTAGCGCACCACGGTACTGCTCCCCTGTGATCCTAAGAGCCAGCGTTCGATTGAATGGCGCGAATCCCACATAGTGTTCCGCGGCTTCCCGATAGTTTGCATTCAGATCGTCAAGGTAGCTGGCGTCTTCAGCGGGCGAGGACTCCCTAAGGCTATGGTCGATTTCTCGTTGCGGGCGTTCCGCGAGGAGCCGCGCAAGTTCTTCCCTGCTCACAACTCCACCTCCACGTATCCTCGAACGAGGTCCGTCGTGTCCAGTGATGGACCGGCCTTCGGTCCGGGGGCGCGGACTCGCATCCACCATTCATCGAATCCGCCCCGATTCTCAAGGTACTCCTTTTCGGAAGGAGTGAGGACATCCAACCGGAAGGGGCTGACAACGGGTGTGCTTCGTATGAGTATCGGGGATACCCTGAACTTCTTGAGCATTGTCCGCCGTTTGGTCAATTTGGCGACGCGCCCTACCCCTGGTACGCCCTCGCAGTCCCGTAGCGCTTGGTCGTCAGCAAAGATTGAAAGATCAATGTTGCTCGGGGTGGGATTCGAACTGATGAAGCTTCCCCCGAGCCAAAGCCTGGTCAGGAGTGGGCGGCCTTGCAGCGGCGCAGCGAGGGCTCGTTCAGTCTGTGTCCATTCGTCCAAGTAGTCGAGGAGACTTGCCCACCTATCAGCTCGCTCAGAATTGTTGCCGATGGGTGTGCCGAACCTGGTCTGGACCTCTGTCAGAGTGGCTTGGTGACGGCCCACCGGCAGGAATCCATTAGCGTCAAACTGCGGCAACATGAACGAATGATCGCTGATTGGGTTGCTTGATTCATTTTGGGATCGACAATTTCATCCAAGCGACTTCCACTGTTAGAGCGCCTTGACGTACGCGACCCGCCCCGCGATGGCGGCTTCGAGGTGTGCGAGTGAGAGCCCGCGTACTGGTTCTGTTGAGTGACCTTGTGGGTCGGAGAGCACGAACCAAGCGGCGTCGTATAACCGTTCTTTGACAAGGCGGTCGCAGAGAATCCCGTATCGGTCTGCGTATGACGCGCCTTCGAAAATCTGTTCGCTTGGGAAGACTGCTTCTTTGACCTTTACGGGCTTCGTGCTGGCGGCTGCCTTCTCAAGAACGAACGCGTAGGCAAGCCACGGCTTGATGCTCCCAAATGTGCCTTCCTCGTAGGCTCGCCAGACATCGACTGCGTTTCCGATTGCCTCTTCGGTGCGATTGTTGAAATTGTTGCCGAAGGATGGTCCTACTTGCGACTTCAGTTCGATGGCGGCTACGAGAATTCCCTTCGAGACGACGACTAGGTCCCATTGTTTCGTGGGCCTGTAGTAGCCGGGTAACTCAATTCCTTTCCTGCGGCGGATGTCTGAATCTGGGATTCCGTTGCGTATGAATATCGCGGCGATGAGTTCTCGTATTCCGTCGAGGTGCCCGCCCCCTGTGACGGCCCCGCGAAGCCCTGCATCAACGCGTCCAGCTTCGAGCTGCTTGTTAGCTTGGGCTCGCCGTCCGTCCCAGAATGTTTGGATTGCTGCAATGGTTGCGGCTTCGAGCGGTGTCGGCTTATTGGTGTTCAACGTTGTTGTCCTCTAGTCCGGAATTTCGGTGATGCCGTAGGCGATACATGCGGCGGTTGTTGCGTCTTCGACGTTGCGGTGGCGGAATGCACGGCGTAGTTGATCGGCGGTCTCGCTCTCGATGTCGCGTGGGTCCGGCACCCGAATTTTTCGTAGGTACTGCGCTTGGAATCTCAGGGTTCCACCGCGCATTCGAACCGAGTACGCGTCTACGAACAAGTCTGCGATTCTGCTGAGGAGGATTCCACCTAGAACTTCTAGGTCCCAGTCTCGGGAAACGACGAAATAGAGGTTGTGATGTGGGTACAACCCTCCTGGTTCCAGTACTGGATGCGCTGACATCTTCATGTCTGGAAATAGGAGCTTTGGTTGGTGAACGAGTCCGTGGTTGACCTTGTCGATGGTCTTGTACCAAGTATCCGGACGCTTTTTTGCGATATGTCGTGCCTTCAGTTGGTCGCTGTGGCCTTCAAAATATGTGCGGAGGCGTGGGTATTCGCGCAGATCGACAAGGTCTCCGCTTTCTTCCCACGGATTTACGAGGTAGCGCCTTGACCATTCGACTGAACCTGTTGCGATGTCGCGGCTCATTGCTAGTGGCAACAAACGCGAGGGTTCCACGTCAGCTTGGCTTTGGGTGACGAAGACTCCATCTGCGCCGGATGCGACTCCTATGCCTATGCGTGTGCCAGTTTCGACGTTTTCGATTGGCTGTAGTCGGTCGTTGAGTTCAGCGAGGAGACGCAGTCGGGCAGGTGACGCGGTTGGCCAAGAGTCGCTGCCTTCAAACCACTTGTTGAGTCGGGTGGCTGATCCGTTGATTCGTGGCCCGCTTTGGGTGACATCTCGATTGTTGGCCCATTCGGTGACTGCGTCTGCGTCGATCCGACCGAACTGGCTATTTGCGCGGATTACGGTCGTGGCTTCTTGTTGAGAGTTTCGAATGATGGTTATCGCGGGGTAGGCGCTAACGAGTTCTTCAAACGCGTCGACGTCGTGCATTTCGATCACTAGTTCCATCGCGAACTGGTCGGAGATCAGTTGTCGAAGTCCGCGTCCGTATTGGTTGCGCATCCATCGGTCTGCACAAATGAAGCCGAGTACCCCGTCGTCTTTGAGGGATAGCAGTGAGCGCTCGTAGAACGGGATGAATAGGTCTGCGCGGCCAGTCATTGTCGGGTAGCGAGTCCGGTATTTCGATGAGACTTCTGGGTTGATGTTTTCGTGTCGAACGTAGGGAGGGTTTCCGAGGACGAAGTCTGCCTTTAGATCGTCTTCGTGAAGCAGATAGTCGGTTGTGGAAACCCAGTGGTTGGCCAATCGCGCGGAATGCGAACCCAAGCCGTGCTGGATGAGGACGCGTTCCAATGCAATCTTGGCTTGATTTGCGCTTTCTGGAGAGAGGTCAAATGCGCGAATCGAGTCTTCAATGTCAGTGACTGAGCGTCCGTGGTTCGTCATGCTCTTGATGAGTCGCTCTGCGATTGGTACGAGGAATGCGCCGTCGCCGCATGCGGGCTCGATAACGGTCTTGATTGCTAGGTCGAGGTTGGCGGTGTATCCCGCTAGGTCGAGGATGGTTTCGACTACCCATCGTTTCGTGAAGACTTCTCCATGGCTAACGGTGGGCTTGTTGCTTGGGTGCGCGTTGTCATGCGCGAATTGAAGACTTGCGGAGGGCACGACCACCGGATCAGAGTACTTGCACGCGCCGACCTTTTAGCTCAGGTGCTTAGCCACTGGGCGGCAGCAGCCCGCAAATCTTTCGATGCGGTGGCCTGGATACTACGATATTGCCGAGGGGTAACTACCTTCACCATTTCGGTGGCGTCCCCTCCCCTCGTAACCCGCGTCTTTTCGATGCGTTCGTTTCGCCTGTGACTTCGGCAGCGTCACGCCGGTCCTGTCGGCGCTACTTCAAATTCCTTGCGGATGGTGAGTTGACCTTCAGCGATGTCAGCAACGATGAGGTTGTCTCTCACATCCGGTATGGGCATGCCTGCGTAGCGCGTTCTGCTGATCGTTTCGTCGCAGTCGAGTCCTTCGATGGTGATTGCGTAGGGGAATCCTGTAGCGGTTTTCCAGATGTGGCGGTCGCTGTAGCGGACGTGGTAGTGACCGTGGATCAAGAGCCGTGGTTGTAGCGCGTCGCAGATTTTGCGGATTCGCCGTTGGTGTTCTTCGGACTGTTGTGCGATGTGATCGCCGACCCATCGGATGAAGTCTTGTTGTGGGAGCTTCGGCGTGTTCGCACCGTAGGGTGCGTCGTGGGTGAGGAGGACACCGACTGGTCCTTGTTGGCAGATTGTTTCGGTTTCGCTGTCGGTGAGTTCTTCTTGGGGCCACCACGATTTCCCGGTTGTTCGGTGTCGCTTGTCGACGCTGACTGCTCCCCCTACGGCACAGAAGCTGACTCCGTTGATGTGGAACCTGTGTCCGCGCGGGTAGGCGTGTATCCGGTCGGTGATGTGGATGAGGCCTCTGCTATCAATGCTCTGGCTTTCGATCCAGTCGTAGTCTTCATGGTTTCCGGGGACGACGAAGATGTTGATATTGGCTTCTTTAGCCCTGTGGTGAACGGCATCGACGTACGCGGCGATGTTGCCCATAAAGCCGAAATCGCCGAGGTGTATCAGCGTCCTAACATCGCCTTGCTCATCGAGGTAGTCGACGCATCGTTGTGCCCATTCGGTGTTGCCGTGCCAGTCGCCGGCGAATGCAACCGGTGTTGATTCAGTTGGTGTTGTCATTCCGGTCCCCTCGAAGACGGGTGAAGTGTTCTGCGGTTCGTGCTTGGACTTCTTGTGCTGTGTCGTGGAAGAGGTCGTTGAGTAGTCGGTCAATGGCACCTGGGCATTCCTTGATTGCTTCCTGCGTTGTGAGTGGCGAAAGGGTGCTGACCCGCCATTCGGGTGGGGCTGTTTTCGGGTTGAGGGTTGCTACCGAGCCGGTTTGTTCCATGAGCACCCCTGGGTGGCCGGTTTGTTCGCAGATGAACCTAGATCGACGTTCGCATCTGTCAATGATCTCCTGCATTGACGTTCGTTGATCTTCATTGTGGACGGTGCTGTTGATGTAATATTTGAGTCCGCCGAGCTTCTGTTTGATCTGGCCTATTTCGTAGTAGTGGTCTATCCCCATTAGTTCTTTGTGGCAGTCCAGGATGAGCCGCCACCATCCAGGGCCGACGCTGTGGATACCCATGTAGTTGTAGAACCGTTCAGCGTCTTCGGTGATAGTGCTGTCCCAGTCATCATGCGGCTCTGTGTCACTGTCGAGTGCGTGCATTTCTGCGAGGATCCGGGTAAGTAGCACGATCTCTTCTGGATCGACGGATGGGTCGTATTTCAGCGCGGCCCATAAAGCGTCTGGATCGTTGGGGTACCCGGTCCATCCTTTGAGGCTCCCGATCATCCTCGCCTCAGCTAGGCCGTCGGACTCAATGTCGTTCTCCAGCCCATCGCGGACTTCCTGGAGTACCTGTTTCGCCTTCTGAATCTGTTCTGGGGTGAGGTTGGTGGCGTCTCGGTACCGCTGGGCGGAGGCTTCTCGATCTTCATCGGTTAGTCCGTCATCTCCGACGGCTTCCTCTTCTGGATTGGTCATTTTCGTGCGCCTTCCCTTAGGTTTCGGATGAGGTCATGCGTCTGTTGTTGCGCTTCTTTGTCGAGTCCGAGCCTGCTGTTGGTTGCAACGACTGAGATGTTGTCGCGGGCTTGCCCGCTCGCTACGTCGTCGATCCAGATCACTGGCTGTCTGGGGATTGCGTTTCCTATTGCGGAGAGTTTCCAGTCGACTGACGTTGCCGAGTGGAGCAGCGGTCCGGCGCACTCCCCTAGTTTCAGGACTGGCATTTCGGGGAGTCCGATAATTCGCGCTACGGGGAGGATTGCTGATTCCCAGCTTGTGGCCCACATGATCGGCACTTCATCGGCTAGTAACTGGTGAATGAACTCCACGTGCTGCGGGTGATACGTGATGATCGTGGGCGCCCCGATTCGACCTGGGGCGAAGAATTCGTGTTGCGGGTCGTCTGAATGGTGTCGCGTGTAAAAGGGGCCATCTTCGAGACCTTGACGTGTCAAGACGTTGAGCATTTTGTCTGATGTTCCAGTGCCGTAACGGCCATCTGCAACCGCGATGAGCGAGAGTGCTTCAACTTTGGTGAGTTGCTGCCCGTCTTCGGTGTCGATGGGGTTGATGGCATGGTCATCGACGTTGATCAGGACGAAGGATGTCCAGTCCGGGTTGCTTGTTTGGTCGAATGAGCAGTTGATCACTCCGTCGAAGTCGAGCGCAATGATGGGTTGTGCGGGCATCTCATCGCCTTTCAGAACAGCGTCGGTGGGAGTGGAGGGCCGGAGCCGTCAAGGCGGAGGCCCGTAGCGGGAGGCGGCGCGGGGGCGGCGTAGCCGCCCTCTTGATTAGGTAATGCGCAATGTGAAAAATGGATGATCTTGGTCGGCTCGGATATGCCTGCGTGGTCACGGAGAATGCTGGTGAGTGTGTGCCCGTGGTACCCACGTCCGCCGTAGCGAAGCGTGGGTACCTGGACCTCTTCAGTGGTTCCTTGTGACTCTTGTTCTGAGTTGTGTTGGCATCGCCGTTGTCGTAGTTGCGCGAGTGATGGTCCGAAGTTTCGTGATCGCCCTAGTGATCGGCCTATGTGGCCTGCCTGGCGGAGTGCTCGGCGTCGTCGGTGGCAACGGTCGTTAAGCCACGGTGATATGCGTTCTTGGATTTCGTGGGGGATCGTTGCGTGTATCCGGCGAACCGTCTTGCTGTGAGTGGTTTCGGTGATCTCGCCGGTGCTGTAGTCGATAGCCCAAATCGTGTAGTCGTAGACGATACGACATTCGCAGGCTCCGTGGTAGGTCAATACGGCGTTGCTCAGTCTGTGGAGGTGGTCTTGTTGTTGGGGTGAGAGTGCACCCCGGTCACTCCGGTTGTTCTTGGTGAGGTATTTGGTGATGTACCACGCGACGTTTCGCTTGTTGGTGAGTCGTTGAACGTCGAGTTGGTCTCCGAATGTCTGACCCTCGTGGTGCGCTGGCTTGATGTCGTATCCGGTACGGGGGTTGATCCCGCCGTGGAATGCAATGCGGATGAGTTCGGCAGGTATGTCACCGAGTGCGACGCAGTGCCAGTGCAGGGTTCCGCGTTTGTTGAGTTCCGGTACGCCTGCCCATTCGATCTTGTATCCGAGGAGTCGGCGTAGTTTCTGGATTCCGCTGGTGATGATCCGTCTGCTTGTCGCATTCCACGCGGCTACGAGGTCGTATCTGTAGGTGTCGGGGTTGATCGGCACGCCAATTTGCGGATCGTCTTCTTTGTGGTAACTACCGCATGAGCATCGTTGGATCTTGCCCGCTCGTTTTCTCTGTGAATGAACGCGACCGAACATGTTTGCGCCTGGCGCGGTGAGCGTGAAGAAGGTTGCCTCGTCCGCGCTGTCGAGCGCTTCAAGAAGCGATGTGCGGATATCTCCTTGGTGGAGGTCGGCATCGTATTCGCAGAATGCAGGGTCACTGCTTTTGCAGTTGCCGATGAGGGCAGGCTGATCTACTGCGTGGGGTCGCAGCAGGATCGGGTATTCGCATGGCATTTGGATCTCCCGAGTTGTGCGTTCGGGAGACCGGTGGACAGCGCTATTCGTTCCGAAGTGTTTTCCGGATTTATCTGGGAATGGTGGCCGCGACGGGTTCGATTAGTCTCGGGAGTCTTGTTGTTTCAGCCTGACTTGGTGGTCTCGTATGGCGTGAAACGACTTGTAATCGGGCGGTTAGGGGTTCAAGTCCCCTCGTCGGCCCTACGTTCCATTGCGCTGTATGTCCCTGCCAGTCGACACCTGCCGTGCCTGTCGGCCGATGAACTACCGTCTTGCCATGCCTTCGATCGCACTGCCTATCGCTGACCGCGCTACTTCCTTCCAGTTCTACCGAGCGCTCGGAATGCAGACACCAGGCGATCCTGTAGACGATGGAGTTCCCGAGCCGCTCATCGTCCGCGTGGATGGACTCGACCTGATCCTCGTTCCCGTGGGCGGCTTTGAGTACGTACTCAATGGGCGACGCGCAGCACCCTCGTCGTCGAGTGAGTGCATCCTGAGCTTGAAAGCCGACAGCGCTCCTGAGGTTGATATATGGCACGCCCGCGCGATCAGCGCAGGTGCCGAAGTGATCTCCGAACCAAAGGACCAACCATGGGGATACACAGGGCTATTCGCCGATCCTGACGGACACGTTTGGGAGATCACGGCTACGCAACTACCGCCAGCGGGTCAAAGCCAATGACTAGCGCTGGGCCCTCACCTACAAGGTTGGACGGGCAGGATGCTCGACAGTCTCGCGTGACTCCGACGGTTCAGTTGCGCAACCCACCACACCTACTTGGGTGATGCGCAATCGATCCCGCAACGTGCCTAGCTTTCACTCATGCGTGCAGTGGACATGATGGTCCCAGAAGCGCCGCACACGACGGCACACCGAACTGCGGAGATGCAATGGACTACAACGAACTTCAACTGAAGGCAGCGACAGATGCCGCTTTCCGAACGGAACTGATCGCCGACCCCGTGGGCGTTCTCGCCCGCGAAGGCATCGAACTCCCTGAGGGTGTCACAGTTCGAGTTGTCGAATCGACGCCGGACACGATCGTGCTGGCAATCCCGCCGCAACTGCCCGAGGGCGTGGAACTCGATGAAGACGCCCTGTCGGAAACGGCTGCCGGATCAACGCCGGGATGCTTCTTTGTGACCGCCGGACTAGTCGTCCTCGGTGGGATGACCGCGAAGGCTGCCTTCGGCGGGCCGGCACCGGCGCCCGACTACAGTCGACGCAGCGGCTGATCGGTGCGGACTCCCCGCACACTTCCGATCGGTGACGTCACCTTGATGTCCGGGTAGCGCAGACCAAGAAGATCTGTGAAGGCGGACGATGAACACGCTGACGACATTCGTCGCTGCTGCCGTCTGCCTTGTCGCGATCGCGATCTGGGTCCGCCGCGCGTACGACACCTCTCACGCACTGGTCATGGCAGCAAC
>JBAYVO010000022.1:0-18483 GCA_041674545.1 Candidatus Nanopelagicales bacterium
GCGGCGGACACTGCGGATCGAGATCTTGGCGTCTTCAGCTTTTGTCCGCGCGACCTTGATGTACTCCTTGCGACGTTCCTCGGTCAGTTCGGGCAATACAACGCGGACGATCTTTCCGTCGTTAGTGGGGTTCACGCCAAGGTCGGAGTCGCGGATCGCCTTCTCGATTTCGTTGAGCGCGCTCACGTCGTACGGGCTCACAATGATCATGCGGGCCTCTGGGGTCTGGAACGAAGCGACTTGATTGAGCGGAGTCTGCGCGCCGTAGTAGTCCACCGTGATCTTGGCGAACATTGCCGGATTGGCACGGCCTGTGCGCAAGGTTGAGAAGTCCTCGCGGGCGACCGCGATTGCCTTGTCCATCTTTTCTTCAGCCTCGAACAAGATCTCGTCGATCACAGTCAACTCCGATACTCATGGGCCTGATGACCCGAAAACGTTGTCTCGTTGGCGCACAGCCTAGAACGTCTGGCGCCGATTGTGCGCCTTAGCAGTTGTCAGCGCGCGGCGTGAACCGCGTCACGACGTCGCGGCGACGAGCGTTCCGATGCGTTCGCTGGCGACGGCTCGAGCGATGTTGCCCTCCGTCAGCAGGTCAAAGACGATGATCGGCATCTCGTTATCGCGGCAGAGGCTGATGGCCGTTGCATCCGCGACCTTCAGATCTTGGGTCAGTACGTCGTCGTACGTCAGCTGGTCGTACCGCTTGGCGTTGGGATTGGTCCGGGGATCATCGTCATACACCCCGTCCACGCTCTTGGCCATCAACACCACTTCACAACCGGTCTCGAGTGCGCGTTGAGCGGCACACGTGTCGGTCGAGAAGAAGGGCGCACCAAGGCCAGCACCGAAGATGACCACTCGGCCCTTCTCCATGTGCCGAATCGCCCGTCGCGGGGTGTAAGGCTCTGCGACTTGGCCCATCGCAATTGCGGTCTGAACCCGAGTCTCGACTCCTTGGCGTTCCAAGAAGTCTTGCAGGGCCAGGCAGTTCATCACGGTGCCAAGCATGCCCATGTAGTCCGCACGCGAACGGTCCATGCCAACTTCAGACAGTTGTGCACCGCGGAAGTAGTTGCCGCCGCCAATCACGATTGCTACTTGAGCGCCACGGGCAACCACGTCGGAGATTTGCCGAGCGATGGCGGAAACGACGTCAGGATCGACGCCGAGTCCGCCACCGCCAGCAAAAGCCTCGCCGGACAACTTCAGCAGCACCCGGTTCCAGCCCGATTCAGGTGCGTCGGGCCAGTGCTCGACAGTTCCTTCCAACGTGGGTTGAACCGGGGCTGACATCAGTTCGGTCTCCTGATCGTTGGAGGTGTAAAGGTCGAGCTACTCGTGCACGTGCTGGTTAGTCCTGACCAACCTTGAAGCGAGCGAAGCGCGTGACGTTTGCGCCATTCTCTTCGAGGAGCTTCTTGATGGTCTTCTTGTTGTCCCGAACATAGGACTGCTCCAGCAAGCAGAAGTCCTTGAAGAAGCCGTTGGTGCGGCCTTCAACAATCTTCGTGATCGCCTGTTCGGGCTTGCCCTCTTCGCGAGCCGTTTCCTCTGCGATTCGTCGTTCATTCTCGACAACCTCGGCAGGAACGTCTTCGCGACTTAGGTACTTCGGCGACATCGCAGCGATGTGCTGAGCAATGCCCTTGGCCAGTTCTTCGTTGTCCTGATCGAGCTCAACGAGAGCACCGACACTCGGCGGCAACGCTGGATCGTGCTTGTGCAGGTACACGAACACTGAACCCTGATCGAAGCGAGCGAAACGACGGACCTCAATCTTCTCGCCCATTGTGACGTTGGCTTCGTTCAGCAACTCCTGGATCGACTTGCCAGCCTCAAGCTCGGCAGCCATGAGCTCGGCTACATCGCCGGGCTTGTTGGTCGCCACGAAGCTCGACACATCGGCTGCCAGTGACTGAAAACCTTCGGTCTTAGCGACGAAGTCGGTCTCACAGTTCAACTCAAGCAACACACCGTGTCCGGAACCTTCGAGGTGAGCAACAACCAGGCCGTTAGACGCCGTGCGGGCCTCACGCTTGCCGACATCCTTGGCACCCTTGATGCGAAGCAGTTCAACGGCCTTGTCGAACTCGCCGTCTGCCTCTTCCAAGGCTCGCTTACAGTCCATCATTCCCGCGCCGGTGAGCTCGCGGAGCTTCTTTACGTCTGCAGCTGCAACAGCCATTACTACTTGACCTCGCCCTCGGTTGCGGGTGCCTCGGTTGCGGCTTCTTCGGCCTTGACCTCGGCGACTGCTTCGTCGATCGCTACCGCAGCGGTCTCGGCAAGCTTCTCTTCGACAACAGCTTCTTGTGCTGCGGCATTGCCGGTCTCGAGAACTTCGCGTTCCCACTCTGGCATCGGCTCAGCAACCGCTTCGCCTTCGGTTGCGGCTGCAGCAGCACCGGCGCGAATCATCAGACCCTCGGCAGCAGCATCGGCCACAACGCGCGTGAGTAGTCCGACTGCGCGAATCGCGTCATCGTTGCCCGGAATCGGGTAGTCCACAACGTCGGGATCGCAGTTGGTGTCGAGGATCGCGATGACGGGGATGTTCAGCTTACGCGCTTCGCCAACGGCGAGCGCTTCCTTGTTGGTGTCGACGATCCAGACCGCGCTCGGGATGCGACCCATATCGCGAATACCACCAAGGGTGCGCGAGAGCTTCTCCTTCTCGCGGCGCATCATGAGAAGTTCCTTCTTGGTGCGCCCACCGGAGCTGGCGACGTCGTCGAGGTCCATCTCTTCAAGTTCCTTGAGGCGTTGAAGCCTCTTGTGAACCGTCTGGAAGTTGGTGAGCATTCCACCAAGCCAGCGCTGGTTCACGAATGGCATGCCAACTCGCTTGGCTTGTCCTTCGATTGCCTCTTGCGCCTGCTTCTTGGTGCCGACGAAGAGGATCGTTCCGCCGTGGGCGACGGTCTCGCGGACGAACTCGTAAGCGCGATCAAGGAAAGTCAGGGATTGGTTGAGATCGACAATGTAGATCCCGTTGCGCTCGGTCATGATGAAGCGCTTCATTTTCGGATTCCAGCGGCGAGTCTGGTGGCCAAAGTGCACACCTGACTCCATGAGCTGGCGCATCGTTACGACGGCCATTGGTCTTCCTTCCTGTGCTGCACGCCGACCGCGCGGAGCAAATCCGCGCAGCACCCGGCACAGCTATTTGGTTTGATGCCCCACCGGTTGGCAGGACTCCTCTCCCGACCACGAACACCGCCTTAGCAAGCCAAGGACCACGGATTCGATCGCTGCCATCGAGGCAGATTCGAGATGTGATGTCACGAAACAAGTTCGTGCGCGCGGAAGTCTACGCGAAGTCACAATCCACAGGCACCACCACTGCTCCTTTTTCCACATTCCGATGGTTCAACCGAGCGCGGCGTCGACGCTGTCGAAGACGCTCAGCAGATGAAACCGGGAGCACATCGCAGAGCAGGTGCAGGTGCGGCAATCGCAGCCCTCTGGGCAACGGTCGCGCTGACACTCATGAGTACACATGCAGTCGCGGCGCAGCCATCGCAGGACTGGATTGCGCCGATCGGGTCGAGCACATCGCCACCAGTGGTCGCGGGGTTCGATCCACCGTCAAAGCCGTGGCTGGCAGGACACAGGGGTGTTGATCTCGCTGCCTCGATTGGCACACCGATCCGCGCTGCTGGCGCGGGCACCATCACCTTCGCTGGCCAGATCGCCGGGCGAGGCGTTGTCACTCTCACGCACGGGGAACTTCGCACGACCTACGAACCTGTGGATGCCACGGTTGGGTACGGACAACGTGTCGCGCCCGGAACCGTGATCGGCACAGTCGGCATTGGCGGCCACTGCAGCGTCACCTGTGTGCACTGGGGGCTGCTTCGAGGTGATGAGTACCTCGATCCACTTCTCCTCCTGACGTGGGAACCGCCAGTGTTGAAGTCACTGCGCCGGAGTGGAGAACTTCGTGCAACAAGGCACGACTCTCGTTCCCAAGAACCTGCCGCGACGGCGAGACGGGCGCTGCGATCCCAACAAGAAGCATCCGCCACAACTCCTACGGCCGACGTAAATCTGCCGCCACGTGAGGCATCGCCTCAGCCGGAACGGCCCTCAGCGCAGGCAACGAGAAGCGGGACGGAATCTGCGGGTCCAAGCACGTTGGCAGCGGGAGCCGTGATTGCAGGCAGTTTGGCAGCAGCAGGCGTCTCGACGTGGCTGGTGCGCAGATCGCGACGCTGATCAGCCGACGTCGGCGACGTCTGACATCTTCGCGCGCAACTGGAGCACTGCCTTGGTGTGCAGCTGGCACGCGCGACTCTCGGTCACTCCGAGAACCTGCCCGATTTCGTTGAGAGTAAGGCCTTCGTAGTAGTACAACGTGATGACGATCTTCTCGCGTTCGGGAAGTGCGGCAACGGAGTCGGCGAGGATGTAGCGGGTTTCTTCGTTCTCGAAAAGCGATACTGGGTCGTCAGCGCGTGGGTCCGCCAACGAATCACCGAGTGTGGTTTTGTCGCCCCGTTCGCCGCCCGAGTGAAGCAACTCGTCAAGGGCAACAACGTTCACAAACGAGACTTGGCTGAAGATTTTCCGCAAGCTCTCAACCGGCACGCCGAGCTCCGCCGCGACCTCAGGCTCACTTGGGCTCCGTTGGAGCTTTGCTTCCAGCGTCGAGTACGCGCGCTCAACGTCGCGGGCTTTGGACCGAACCGAACGGGGAATCCAGTCGATACTGCGGAGTTCATCAATGATGGCCCCGCGGATTCGACTGATCGCATAGGTCTCGAACTTGATCGCCCGCTCAAGGTCGAACTTCTCGATCGCATCAATCAGACCAAAAATCCCATACGACACCAAATCCGACTGATCGATGTTGCTCGGTAGGCCGACCCCGACGCGTCCTGCGACGTACTTGACCAACGGTGAGTAGTGCAGGATCAACTGGTCCCGCAGTTCAGGCTGTGCGCGCGCCTTGTAGTCACGCCACAGCTGGGCGAGTGCGGCGGCGGATTCTTCGTTGATTGCCTGAGTCTCGGCTTCGGTGGGGCCATCGTCGATGTTCCCGGCAAGGCCACGCTGGTCCGGCAGAGTCGCGGATGTGTCCGCGTCTACTGCCACGTCGTCGCGCACGCTCGACACACTCGCCAGCGGAGACTGTTCCGCTGCGTCATGCGCGGGGGTGCGCTTGTTCATAGACCGACCTCAGACGCTCAAGAGATACATGCGTGTAGAGCTGTGTAGTAGCGAGCGTAGCGTGACCGAGCAGCTCTTGGACTGTTCGCAAATCCGCACCGCCCTCCAAAACATGCGTTGCTGCGGTGTGTCGCAATCCATGTGGAGCGATCTTGGGAACCCCCTCAAAGCCCTGCGTAGCAACGTTTACGACGCTACGCGCCGCTCGTTGATCAAGGCGTTTGCCACGAATTCCGAGAAAAAGTGCATCGTTACTCTCCGCTGTCGCCACGATGGGGTGACCGAAGCGCAACCACGCCTCCACACTTGCTTGGGCAGGCCCGCCGAACGGCACCACGCGCTCCTTGTTGCCTTTTCCGAGCACTCGGATAGTTCGGCGCTCGAAGTCGACATCGCCTCGATCAAGCCCACAGAGTTCACTCACCCGAACCGCCGTTGCGTAAAGCAACTCCAGGATCGCCACGTCCCGCAGGCGCACAGCACGTTCTGTCGGACGCTCTGGCGGATGTGCCGCTGTGTTCGGTGAGGCGAGTAGTTCGCCGTCGAATATCGCCGGATCGGCAGCCTGTTCTGCACGAGTTTGGGTGGAACGGTTGAGCACCGCCTCAACCTGTTCCTGCCGAAGCACCGTTGGCAGTTCCCGAGGAACCTTGGGCGAGGCGAGGCGCTGACCAGGGTCGGTCGTTGCGACTCCAACCGCCATGAGCCACGCGGTGAAGGTCCTCACCGCCGCCGCCCGCCTCGCCAACGTCGCCCTCGCAACATTGCGAGCAGCTTGCGCGCCGAGCCACGAGCGCAACGTCTCAAGGGTGAGGTCCGCCGGAGTCATCACGCCGTATCGATTGGCGTGCGCGGCCAGTCCAGCGATGTCGGTGCGATAGGCACGCACCGTGTGCTCACTGCGACGGGATTCGTATCGCAGGTGATCACAAAACTCATCGATGGCCGCGACCCAAGCTGGCGGCAGTGCGATACCGCCAGCGTCCGCCACTGGTCCCGTTTGCTCCGTCCTGGCCACAGCACCACCGTGCCCGGCTCGATCACCTCAGTCAACTCAGGCCAACCACACCGCCGTCCCAACACAGTTTTCACGCAGGGAGGGCGAACGACTAGCCAGTCGTGATCGCAGCGTCGCTCGCCGCGCGATCACCTGTGAGCCTTATTCGTCGCACGCCAACCCTTGACCGTTCGCACCACAAGACCGCTGCGTTCGAGGAGATGCAAGGTGGCGGTGCACGCATCGACACTGACTCCTACCCCCTGTGCAATATGTGCGACCGATACCGATCGCACAGCGCAGAGGTCGATTACCCGCTGCTCGAACAGGTTGATGGACTCCGTGCTTTGAGCGAAGCACTCGGGACTATCCGATGCCCTGAGGACCTCCCCAATCACGTCATCGGCGTTGCGTACGAGCATCGCTCCCCCATTGCGAATGAGTTCGTTGCAGCCGGCAGAAAGTGCCGACGTCGTCGGCCCCGGAACCGCGCATAGGATCCGGCCCATCGCGTCGGCCTCTCGCATCGTCGATAGTGCACCGGAACGCAGTGCTGCTTCGACGACGACAACTACCGGGGCAAGCGCGGCGATCACCCGATTCCGCACGAGGAAGCGTCGACGGTTCGGGTTGGCGCCCAATGGCACCTCGCTGATCACGGCGCCCTCCGTGAAGAGCCGAGCGAACAGCGAGTGGTTTGATGCTGGCACTGCCAGGTTTGCCCCGGCCGCGCTGACCGCGACGGTGGGTCCGGCAAGCGCGAGCGCACCTCGATGGCTCGCCGCGTCGATCCCCATCGCGCCGCCTGAGATGACGCACCAGCCTTCACTTGCTAGCTGCGCACACATCTCCTCGGCGACCCAAATCCCGTATTGCGTCGCTGCCCGAGCGCCGACCACCCCCACACTGCGCGACGCAGCTTGGCGCAGATTCAGCGGCCCCTTCTTTCGAAGCACCAACGGCGCACGTTCGTGGAGGTCATCAAGCTGGGTCGGCCAACCTGGTGTTCCAGGCGAGATGATCTCGACCCCTTGGTCCGCTGCTTGATCTAGTTCAGCGACCGCGTCCTGGAGCCAGTCACGTGACTGCCACCTGCGACCAAAGCGGCTGAGATCGTGCTCACTCGATTCGATCCGAAGGCGGTCGATCAGTTCGATCGCGCCGAACTCCGCCACCAACCCGCCTATCGATTCGTCACCGGGCTCAAAGGCAGCAGACAAGGCGAGGCGTGAGAGCTGCTCATCACTAAATGCCATCTCAGGCCACCCATTGATCTTCCGAAGCGCGCAACGCAACCGCTTCTTCCACGTCACCGGCATTCGGGCTTGGACGATCCGCCAAAGCCGCGATCGTCCAAGCCACCCGTACTACTCGATCCCTGCCCCGCAGACTGTCCTTTCGGCACGCAAGTTCCAAGGTGCTCGCCGCGGAGGAATCCAACGCCCACCGTTGCATCAATTCCTTGGCTGGGACCTCTACGATCGACGACCACGGTGTACCCGCGAGCCGCTCTCGGACATCGTCACGAACACGAGCGACACGGGCGGCAATCACCGCCGACTCCTCCGAGGTGGTGTCGTCGCGGAGGCTCGCGATCGACGGTCGACGCAGGACGACACGAACGTCAACCCGATCCAAAAGCGGACCTGACAGCCGTGCAAGGTACTTGCGACGCTGGGCAGGAGTGCACCGGCATTGCGCACCGGTGTGCGTGTCGAGCGCGTTCCCGCACGGACAAGGATTCGTCGCGATGACCAACTGAAACTGCGCGGGAAGCGAAAGGTGGAACCCGGCCCGCGCAATGCTGACGGCGCCAGACTCCAACGGCTCACGTAGCGCGTCGAGCACTCCGGGTTCGAACTCTGCCGCTTCATCCAGGAAGAGCACTCCGTGGTGCGCCGAAGAAACCAAGCCAATCGACGGCTTCGAGTCGGATCCTCCGCCGACCATCGCTGCCCGAGACGCAGTGTGATGTGGAGCAAACCACGGAGGCCGCCGAACGAGCCCACCCGCAGTGTTGCCGCCACGACCCGTCAACTGATGGATTGCCGTGACCTCTAGCGCACGCTCATCGTCGAGGTCGGGCAGAAGCGTCGGAAACCGTTCTGCCAACAACGTCTTGCCCACGCCCGCCCGGCCGAGGAGCGCAACGTGATGCCCACCTGCAGCAGCGATCTCGAGTGCTCGCTTCGCCTCAAATTGCCCCCGAACCTCAGACATATCCCGACCAGATACCTCGTCAACCGCTGCCAAGGCTGCCGGCAACGACGGCATCTCGCCGTCACCGACGGGGTCGGGCTCCTGTTCACCGGTGAGGCGAGCGACTAGGGCAGCAAGGGTGGGGACGTCGATAACTGCCAGGCCAGGAACTGCCCGCAGCGTCCGGCCATCTGTTGGACCGGCAGCGATTGTGTCCGGCGAGCGGTTGGCAGAACGTCTCAGTGCAAGTGCTGTCGCCAGCGCTCCCGCTGCCGGCCGAATTGATCCGTCGAGCCCAAGTTCCCCTAGCGCAAGCACGCGCGATACCTCGCTGGCAGGCAGTTGGCGATGAGCCGCGAGGATCGCAATAGCGATCGCAACATCAAGTCCAGATCCACGCTTGGGCAACCACGCCGGACTCAGACTTACCGTCACCTTCTGATCCGGCCACTTCAACCCACTGTTCACCACCGCGGCACGCACTCGGTCTCTCGCTTCATTGAGAGCCGAGTCCGGGAGTCCGACCAACGCGAGCCCTGGCAAACCCGGTCCGACGTCTGCCTGAACCTGGATGATGTGCGCTTGGACACCCACGAGCACTGCTGAATATGTGTGAGCTAGCCCCATCACTGAACTCCAACTATGTGTTGGAGCTTCGCGGGCCCACGCGGGTTTCGCCATACGCCCACAACATCGATCCGCATGCCATCAACACCGATCGGATGTTCGGCAAGCCACTGAGCTGCCAACACCCTCAATCGAGCGAGCTTCCGCCTGTCCACAGCTGCCAACGGCCCGCCGAAAGCATCTGAAGTCCGAGTCTTCACCTCACACACGACGAGAACTCCGCCATCGAGAGCGATGAGGTCCAACTCACCGCTCGGGCCCCGCCAATTGCGATCAATCAATACCAGGCCCGACTCCTGCAGATATCGGGCTGCGACGTCTTCCCCGTAGCGACCAAGCGACTTCTCCCGAAGCCGCGGTGCAGAACTTGTTTTCCGCGCCACAATCCCACCTCCTGCCCGCCAGCATTGACGAAGAGGACACGCTCAGGTTCGACCTAGGCGAGTGACTGTGGACAGCCCTCACGTTGCAGAGGGCTGTGGAGAAGTTACCTACCAGGAGTTTCCGGGACTGGCATATCCGGCTTAGCAAGGTCCTCGATGTTGACGTCCTTGAACGTCAACACCCGAACCTTCTTCACGAAGCGGGCTTGTCGGTACATGTCCCACACCCACGCATCCGAGATGTTGACTTCGAAGTAGACCTCGCCCCCATCCGTCGAGCGGACGGCGACCTCGACGTTGTTGGTGAGGTAGAACCGACGCTCAGTCTCGACCACGTGGGCGAAGAGGCCGACGACATCGCGGTACTCGCGGTAGAGCGCGAGTTCGACTTCGGTCTCATAACGTTCAAGATCTTCTGTGCTCATGCGACGCCCTCCCGAACGAAGTCCTTGTCTACCTTGGGCGTTGAATCGCCAGCAGAACTGACGACAGCGCCGTGAAGTTGCGCGGCCTTGCGAACCGGCGCGAACGACTGCCGATGCACGGGCGAGGGTCCAAACTCAGCCAGCGCGTCTCGGTGCATCGACGTAACGTATCCCTTATGGATCGCAAATCCATACTGCGGCCACTTTGCATCGAGATCAATCATGATCCTGTCTCGGGTCACCTTGGCCAAAACGCCGGCCGCCGCCACGCAGCCACAGACTTGATCACCTTTCCAGACGCCAAGGTTGGGCGCCGATAGACCGGGAACCGCAAACCCATCGCTGAGCACGTAGTCGAAGTCGGTGTTCAAGCGTGCGAGCGCCCGACGCATTCCTTCGATATTGGCGACGTGAAGTCCAATCCTGTCAACTTCCTCGGCGGGGACGACCACCGTCGACCAAGCCAGCGCATGCGTGGTAATCCGGTCGTACACCCGGTCACGGGTACTGGCAGTCAACTGCTTCGAGTCGCCAAGTTCGGCCAAGCTGTTCGCAACCTTTCGCGAGGTAACGTCGAGGACGGCCGCACCAACGACCAGCGGACCAGCGCACGCACCTCGACCAGCTTCGTCCACCCCGGCGATCGTCATGAACCCGGACCGCTGCAACGCTCGTTCGTATCGAAAGAGCGGCTGATCACCTCCAGTCACACGTCGGCGGACTGCTCGCTGCGGAAGTCGTGCCACGGTCTAACGCTTCGTCGGCGTTGCCGTCTGGGTTGCGCCGGTTTGATTGTTGAGCGCCGGATCGTCAAACGGCACCGGTGGAATGGGAACTGTGCCGAACTGGCTAAATGGCCAAACCTTGAGCACGACCCGCCCGACCACGTTGCCGACGGGAACGGCGCCATCGTTCTGTTCGAGGTGATAGCGCGAGTCCGCCGAGGAACCGCGGTTGTCGCCCATGACGAACACGGAATCGGCTGGTACGACTACGTCGAACTGCACTTGGTCTGTGCCGGCACCCGGTTTGATGTACGGCTCGACGAGCCCTACACCATTGAGCACGATCTGCCCTTTGGAGTCACAACACATCACCGAGTCACCACCAACGCCAATCACGCGTTTGACTAGGTCATCGCCCGCACTGGACGGCAGCAGGCCAATAAACTCCATCGCCTTCGCGGCTGGTCCTGCTGTTGACGTTGACGGCGGCAGCCAGCCGCCCGGGTCTTTGAAGACCACGACTTCGCCGCGGTTGACGCCGGAGAACCGGGTGCTGATCTTGGAAGCAAGGATTCGATCGTTGATCAGCAGAGTGTTCTCCATCGAAGCGCTCGGCACATAGAAGGCCTGCACAAAGAAGGTCCTCACGACCACCGAGAGCAGCAGCGCACACACCAAGACGATCGCGACTTCGCGGACGAATCGCAACGTGCCGCCGGACTCTTTGTCCTGGTCTGGCGCGCTGGTTTGGTCAGCGGCGGGATCGCTGGGACTCACGTCAACTCCGATACGTCGGCAAATCAATCAACCGTGCGGACGATAGCGGCCAAACAACCGCGGTGGCGCGACCGACTACCCGTTCCTCTGGAACAAATCCACCCCCGGGCGCCCCGAGGTATGCCCTCGAATCGGCGGAATCGGATCGATGGTCCCCCATCAACCAGAGCTTGCCCGCGGGCACAATCACGTCAAAGCCAAACGTACTCGCGACGTCACCGTTATACAGATACTCGGATTCATCGAGCGCCTGACCATTGATGGTGAGCTTGCCCGATGCGTCACAACAGGCAACCCGTTCACCCGGCAATCCGATGACCCGCTTAACGAAGATGTAGGCGCCAGGAACCGGCGGGGCGTAGATGCCCGTGCCGTCAAAAACCACCACGTCGCCACGTCCGACCGCCCGTGTGCGGTAGCTCACCTTCTCAGCCATGACCCGCTCACCGGGAACCACCGTGGACTGCATCGAGCCAGACGGGATGGAGAAGACTTGCGCAATGAATGCCTTCGTACCGAACGCCCCGATCACCACACACAAAATCAGGACAGCCGCGTCAAAGCCCCAGTGACGCTGCCTCGGACCGCCAAGCTCACCCAAGTTGTCAACAGCAGAACCTTCGCTGGACGCACTCGTCCGGCTCGATACCTGAGACATACGGGTTGTAGGAGCCATCGCCGCGCAGCCTACCCCGGGTTTTGTCGTGCCACCTCGGCGCCACGATGAAGCGCTGCCGAAGGCGTAAAGCGCGCGACCTACTTGGCGATCTCGCGCTTCTCGCGAATCTTGGCGGCCTTGCCGCGCAGGTCGCGTAGGTAGTAGAGCTTCGCGCGACGGACGTCTCCGCGGGAGACGACCTCGATCGACTCAATGATTGGGGAGTGCACCGGGAAGGTTCGCTCAACGCCGGTACCAAAGCTGACCTTGCGAACCGTGAAGGTCTCGCGAATGCCACCACCCTGACGTCGGATGACGACACCAGCGAAGACCTGAACACGTGAACGGTTTCCTTCAACGACCTTCACGTGGACCTTCAGCGAATCACCGGGACGGAAGTCAGGCACATCGTCGCGCAGTGAGGCCGAATCAATTGCATCAAGGGTATTCATAGTTCTCCTGCACGTACGCCCGCCACAGGTCGCCGTTGTGCTGATTGGGTGGTGCTGATCGGGTTGCGCTCCCAAGACACTGTGAAACGTGTGCTCGTGGCCCCCTGTGGCAGGTCACGAAACGGTCCTAAGCGCTGTGCAAGTGTGCCACACCGGCCGCACGATGACCTAACTTAGGTCATCGTCAGCTAGGTCTGGACGTTGTTCACTCGTCCGCTGCACAGACTGACTCCGCCGCCAATCGGCAACGGCGCCGTGATCGCCAGACCTCAACACGGCCGGAACCTCAAGGCCGCGCCACACCTGCGGCTTGGTGTAGATCGGGCCCTCGAGCGGGGCTCCCTCTCGTGACGGCGAGAAGCTGTCGTCTGGGGCACTCTCGGCATTGCCAAGCACCCCCGGCAGCAATCTGATTGCCGCTTCAGCCATGACCAGGACAGCTGCTTCGCCGCCAGCGAGCACGTAGTCACCGATCGACAGTTCACGGACGTCAACGTGGTCGCGAAAGTGCTCCACCACGCGCGCATCAATACCCTCATAGCGACCACACGCAAAGATCAACCAATCGGTTGCTGCGAGGCCTGCCGCAGTCGGCTGGTCAAATCGTTGACCGCTCGGGGTCGGTAGCACCAGCGTTGGCCGCCCATCGGACTCCCGCTCGCTGAGCACCGAGTCCAGGGCCTCACCCCACGGCTCTGGCTTCATCACCATGCCCGGACCCCCGCCAAACGGCGTATCGTCCACGGTCCGGTGGCGGTCGTGAGTGAAGTCCCGCAAGTCATGAATGTTGACGTCTACGGTTCCTCGTTCGATTGCCTTGCCAATGACAGACAGGCTCAGCGGTTCGAGGTACTGAGGAAAGATCGTGATGATGTCGATGCGCACGTGTGATCCTGAAATCCCGACTAACTCTGAACGTCCGGGGTGGTATCACTCTCAGCGGCATCGTCATCCGGGTCGTTGAGGAGACCGTCGGGCGCATCAATTTCGACGAACCCTCCCGCGAGGTCAACTGTGGGAACAATCTGGGAAACGAATGGCACGAGCCGCTCTCCCCCAGAACTCATCGCAACCGCCAACAGGTCCTGACCGGGAAGGTGAATGACATCGCTGACCTTCCCGATCGGCATGCCCGCCATGTCATTGACAGCGAGGCCAATCAACTGTCGATCGAAGTACTCGTCCTCATCAGGAGGGACTTCGTCGAGGTCAACGAGGGCTTCAAGTTCTGCATTGCGCAGAGACTCCGCAGCATTGCGCGAGTCGATGCCGACAAAGTGGACCAATAGTCGACCGGAATGGTCCTTGGTGAACTCGACCGTCAGCTCCGCAGAAACTGGCGGTCCAGCGGCAAGGACCATCCCGTCGGCAAATCGCACTTCAGGAACATCAGTCAGCGGCCTGACGTAAACGTCGCCGCCGATACCGTGTGCCGGGCCAATCCGCCCGACCACGATTCGCTCGGGCATCGTGCTAGCGCCCGTCGACATCCACGAAATCGATACGCACTGGGCCGTTCTTGCTCAGCGCGCCAACGACGGTTCGCAGTGCCGTGGCAGTTCGCCCCGCACGACCAATCACGCGACCCATATCGTCAGGGTGAACCCGAACGTCAAGCGTCGTGCCGCGATTGCGACCACGACGTGTACTCACGTCGACATCGTCGGGGTTCGCCACGATGCCGCGAACGAGGTGTTCGAGCGCATCGACGAGCACTATGCCTCCTCGGAGGCTGGGGTGCTCTCTGCGTCGGCAACTGGTGCCTCTTCGGTCTTCGCTTCTTCCGCTGGCGCTTCAGTAGCGGCTTCTTCGCCTGCGGGTGCGTCTTCAGCCGGAGCCTCGTCTGCCTTTGCTTCTTCGGCGACTGGCTCGGTCTTCTTCGGCTTCGGCGCTGGCTCCTTCTTCGCCTTTTCGCCATCTTCAACCGCTGCTGCGAACACGCTCAGCTTGTCGGCCTTGGGCTCTTTGGTCCGCAGGGTGCCTTCGGCGCCCGGCTCACCCTTGAACTTCTGCCAGTCACCGGTGACTCGCAGAATCGCGCGCACTGCGTCGGTTGGCTGTGCGCCGACCGAAAGCCAGTACTGAACGCGTTCGGAGTCGACCTTGATGAAGGACGGCTCTTCCTTGGGGTGGTAGAGGCCTAGTTCTTCGATCGCCCGACCGTCGCGCTTGTTGCGTGCGTCAGCAACAACGATGCGGTACTGCGGGTTGCGGATCTTGCCTAGGCGCTTGAGCTTGATTTTTGCGGCCACGAGTTCTTAGTTCTCCTGCGTTTTGGGTTGTCTCGACTCTGCGCGACACGAGTGGGGTCGTGTACAGAACTTTGACGGGATCCGAGATCTTCGTGGTGAGAGGGCCACAAGTCTCGGTTCGACCTCCCTATTCTGCCAGAGGTGTCAACCCACGGGGCAGTCAGCCGCACGTTTGCGACACATTCGACGCCAATCACCCGTGAGCGTGGCGTCGAATGCAGGCTACTTCTTGTCAGGATCAGCGACGAGTTGTTGGAACTCCGACGGCAAGTCATCGAGTGACGGCGGTGCGGCACCCGCGGCACCCCCAGTTCCGAAGAGTCCGGAACCTGGCGCGGCGGCGGGCGGATTAGCTGCTGCTGCCTCTTGTGCTGCACGTTTGGCCGGGTTCCCGCTGCGACCCTTCTTGCTCTTCTTGCCACCGCTGACCTGCTTGCCACGGGACTTCTTACTGCCGCCCATGCCGCCCATGCCGGGCATCCCTGGGATACCGCCGCCGCGACCAACCTGCTTCATCATCTTCTGAGCCTCGACAAAACGAGTCAGCAAATTGTTGACTTCGCTGACTTGCACGCCAGAACCCTTGGCGATCCGGGCGCGCCGAGAGCCATCGATGATCTTTGAGTTTGTGCGCTCTTGTGGCGTCATCGACTGGATGATTGCGGCGATCCGGTCAATGTCGCGGTCGTCCACTTGCTCGAGCTGCTTCTTCACCTCACCCATCCCGGGCATCATGCCCATGAGCTTGGTGAGGGAACCCATCTTCTTCATTGCCTGCATCTGCTGCAGGAAGTCTTCGAGCGTGAAGTCGTCGCCAGCCTCAAACTTGCGGGCAATCTCCGCGGCTTGCTTCTCGTCGAACGCCTTCTCCGCCGTCTCGATTAGGGTCAGCATGTCGCCCATGTCGAGGATGCGCGATGCCATCCGATCGGGATGGAACTGTTCGAACTCGTCGAGCTTCTCCCCCGTCGACGCGAACATCACCGGTCGACCGGTGACCTCCCGCACTGACAGTGCCGCACCACCTCGAGCGTCACCATCAAGCTTGGTGAGCACGACTCCGTCGAACCCGACGCCTTCTTCGAATGACAGCGCGGTGTTGACGGCGTCTTGCCCGATCATCGCGTCGACGACGAACAAGACCTCGTTGGGCTCGACTGCGTCGCGGATACCGCGGGCTTGGGCCATCAGTTCTTCATCGATGGCGAGTCGACCGGCGGTATCAACGATCACCACGTCGTATGCGTTGTCCTTGGCGTAAACGAGACTGTCGCGCGCGACGGTGACAGGATCACCGACCCCATTGCCTGGCTGCGGTGCGTACACACCCACACCTGCCCGCTGCGCGACGACACTAAGTTGGTCGACGGCGTTCGGGCGTTGCAAGTCAGCTGCAACCAGAAGCGTGCGGTGGTCTTGCCCGTCGAGCCACTTTGCGAGCTTTCCAGCGAGAGTCGTCTTGCCCGCGCCCTGCAACCCGACGAGCATGATGACCGTCGGCGGATGCTTGGCGAAACGAAGGCGACGGGTTTCACCACCGAGAACGGCAACAAGTTCCTCATGGACGATCTTGACAACCTGCTGGGCCGGATTGAGCGCCCCGCTGACTTCCGAGCCGAGCGCGCGCTCCTTCACACGAGCGCAGAATCCTCGGACTACTGGCAGCGATACGTCAGCTTCCAAGAGCGCGGTGCGAATCTCGCGCACGGCGGCATCGACGTCGGCTTCCGAGAGGCGGCCCTTGCCGCGCAAATTCTTGAACGTCGCGGACAGGCGGTCAGACAGGGCATTGAACACGGCGCAAGGTTACCCGTCGGAAGTGGCGAGCGCGTCGAGCACCACGGAACGAACCGATGCTGCTTGCGTCGCGTCTAGCCGATCGCCGTCTGATGAGAGGTAGAAGACGTCGACCACGTCTGAGCCGAGGGTCGCCACCTGCGCGGCCTCGATGGAGAATCCGACCGAAGAAATCGCCTTGGCAATCGTGTGAAGTAGCCCCGGCGCATCGTGTGCTCGAACCTCGACCACGGTTGCACGATCAGAAGCGTCGGGCACCACTTTGAACTGCGCGGCCGGGGGTGCGGTCGTGTTGACTCGCCGGTACGCCTTTGCACGCGCCTTCAGCTTCGACTCGATGTCGAGACCGCCCGCGAACGCCTGCCGCATGTCCTCACGGAGCAAGGCAGGCGCCGGTGGTTCACCAAACTCTGGCTGAACCGACCACACTGTCACGGCGCGCGCGCCAAGCGTTTCCGTCCGCGCCGAGCGCACGGCAAGGCGGTTAATCGCTAGCACACCGGCGACGAGCCCGAGCAGTCCAACCCGGTCGTCGGCAGCGACCGTAACCCACCAAGCACCGTCACCTGGCTCGATGAGTACCGCGACTCCTGTGCCATTTGCCAGGTCCCGCTGCGCCTGTGTCAAGGTCGGCCGATCGGGCATCGAGATACCCGCGAGTTGTGCTCGCGTCCGAGCAACGAGTTCGTTGATGAGATTTGCCTTCCATCTACTCCACGCGGCAGGTCCCGTTGCAGCGGCATCAGCACGCGTGAGGCAATCAAGCAGTTCGAGCACCAACGGCGTCTTGACCGCTGCTGCGACGGTCTCCACCGTCACCGGGTCCTCGAGGTCACGACGAGTTGCGGTATCAGGAAGAAGCAGGTGGTACCGAACGAGGTCGACAAGCACCGCGCTGTCGGCCTCGTCAAAGCCGAGTCGAGGTGCGAGTTCACCGACGATCCGAACACCAACGTCGGTGTGATCGCCGGGCTGACCCTTGCCAATGTCGTGCAACAAGGCGCCCACGAGCAACAGGTCTGGTCGTGACACCTCACGTGTGAGGCCTGAAGCATTGACTGCTGTCTCGACGAGGTGGCGGTCGACGGTAAACCGATGAACCGGATTGCGTTGCGGTGCGCTGCGCACCACCTTCCATTCCGGGATCAACCGACTAATGAGGTCTGCTTGATCGAGGGCTTCCCACACCGGAATGGCCGCACGGCCCGCACCCAGCAGCGAGACAAGCGCATCTCGGGCAGCCACCGGCCATGGCTCAGGCAAGGGTGCACTTTGATTCGCAAGTCGTTCGACCGCGTAAGGGCTCAGCCGCAAACCGGCTTGCGCAGCTGCGGCCGCCGCCCGCAGCATCAGCACTGGGTCGCGATCAGGGCGCGCATCCACCGCCAGCACTGCCTCCCCGTCTTGCACAACAACGCCCTCTGCGAGCGGCGCGCGTTCCGGGCGGGTTGAACGCAGGCGCCTCACGGGATTGAACGAGCGTTTCGGTGCGGTGGCTCGTTCAACTCGGTACCAGGCTTCATCGCTGGCGTAGGCAACCGCTCGACCCGCAGCACACACACGGCGCAGGAGCTCGTCGGCGTCGGCCATTTCGAGCAGTTCGGCGACCGCTGCTTGCTCTTGCAGCATCAACTTGTCGCTATGGCGACCAGTGACCAAGTGCAGCGCATCTCGAACGTCAAGGAGCGAATCGGATTGGGTATCGAGCATGGTGCGCGGAATGTCTGCCACCCAGGATGCCGCGATCGCGCGCAGAATCGTCTGATCGCGGAATCCCCCGTAGGACTCCTTGAGATCTGGTTCCAGCAGGTGCGCGAGGTCGCCGCTGCGTTCGGCCCGGGTGGCCACGACCTCAAGTAGCTCGCCGAGACGCCTGGCTGCCAGCGCCCGCCAGTCCTGCAGGACCGTTCCGCGCAGTGTCTCGGTCAGTTCGGTGGAGCCTGCGATTGTGCGAACGTCGAGGATTCCCAGCACAACCTTGAGGTCTTGACCAGCGAGTCTGCGAGCCTCTGCCAC
>JBAYVO010000023.1:0-18073 GCA_041674545.1 Candidatus Nanopelagicales bacterium
AACGATCGGACTGCGCCAGCCTCAATGGCTGGTTCCGGTCGGTGAAGTCACGGACACGACGTTCGATGGACCCAGCCGGACCCTCGCAGCACGGGTATATCGGCCAGCGAGCGCGGCGCACGGTCCAGTTCCCACCGTGCTGTTCATTCATGGGGGAGGGCACGTCATTGGCGACCTCGATACCCATGACAACCAAGCCCGAACGATCTGTCGCGACACAGAGTCGGTCGTTGTGAGCGTCGAGTATCGACTCGCCCCTGAGGATCCCTGGCCAGCGGCAGTTGACGATACCTTCGCCGCTGCGGAGTGGATTTTCGCGAATGTTGACGAATTCGGCGGCGACGGTACCGCGATTGGAGTCGCCGGCGACAGTGCTGGCGCAAACCTCGCCACCGTCACCGCGATTAGGATGCGCGATGCCGGGTGTCATTTTAAAGCGCAATTGTTGCTGTACCCGGTGGTGGACTTCTCACCTGCCGGTCCATACCCGTCACGGATGGACTTCGCCGACGGATACTTCCTCACCCTCGACGACATGGCGTGGTTCGGGTCGAAGTACGCCGGTAAGGGAGCTGACGTCAGGAACCCATATTTGTCGCCAATTCACGCTGATCTTGCCGGATTGTGCCCTGCGATAGTCGTCACAGCTGAGTTCGACCCGTTGCGAGACGAAGGTGAGGCCTACGCCGCCGCTCTCAGCGCAGCGGGCGTGGGTGTTAAGCAATATCGAGCTGCTGGAATGATCCATGGATTCTATGATCTTGGTCCCATTTCCCCGGCCGCAGCGCAAGAAATCGACCGATCCAACAAAAGTTTTGCGGGCCTGCTGCACTAATTCGGCCGAATCCGTGCCAGACTGTGCAATGGCACTTCGCCACATATAAGGAGAATTAAGCAAAATGGCACAAGGCACAGTTAAGTGGTTCAACTCCGAAAAGGGTTTCGGATTCATCGAGCAAGATGGCGGCGGAGCGGACGTGTTCGTTCACTACTCAGCCATCGCGACTGACGGATTCCGCACCCTGGATGAGGGCCAGCGAGTCGAGTTTGAGATCACCCAGGGTCAGAAGGGACCGCAGGCAGATCAGGTACGTCCTGCCTAACGTCTGCACAATCCTTCCGACACTGCCGAGTTAGATCTCGCGCGATGTCACCCCAGGATTTGTGATTGACACCCAGAAGTCCCCGGTTCTTCATTGAACCGGGGACTTTTGCTTTGCCCGTTTCGAAGGTTCGTTCACCTCGAGGCCCCGTTCATGCACGCTGACTACTTACGGCAAGCCGGGATCGTTTCGAGTCGGTAGCCCTGCTTCGTCCACCACGGAATCATGATGGCGGACGTCGCGACTGTTGGCTCCATGTTCGCGCTGTCGTGAAGCAGGATCACTGCTCCTGGTTCGGTTGCTTCCTTTAGCATCTCGACCATGCGGCTCACAGGCGGCGGTGCCCAGTCCTGAGCATGACCAGTCCACATGATCGGAACGATGCCCATCTCGGTGATGGTTCGCCCTGCCCGTTGATTGATCATTCCGCCAGGCGGGCGCATACAGTCGCCGAGCGTCGGACCGACGGCTTTCACGACGCCGGTCAATTGTTGTTTGATGACTCGTTTGCTCTTGGCGGCGAGGTTCTCATGGTCTTGTGTGTGGTTGGCGATGGCGTGACCCTGTGCCGTGATCTTGTCGAGGTAGCCGGGGTGTTGGACAACGTGGCGGCCATTTACGAAGAACGTAGCCTTCGCATCGGACTTGGCGAGCAGTTTGAGAATGCGATCAGTCGTCGCCGGATGCGGCCCATCGTCGTACGTCAGGTAGATGACCTTTTCATCGGTTCGAGGCCCGAAGGCCGCCTCGTACCATCCGGGCGGGCTCGGGATGCCGATGTCCTTGCCAGGGGTGGTCTTTGCACTGCCCCACTGGAAACTAGCGTACCGCTGCGCGACTGGGACGGATGTGTCCGTTGGATCTTGCGCACCGGCCGCCTTCCCCTGCGTTGACATCACCGTCGTGCCTGGCGTCGTGTTGGCATCGCCGTTCGTGCCGGCGGCCGTTGCGCATCCCGCAAGTGCCACACACGCGACCGCTATTGCCGCCGCTACGGGCACCGACTTTTGTGACTCCACAACACATTCTTACAACGAATACGCAGAATGTCCGCACCTCCAACGGAACCCGCACCCTATGTGAGTCAGGTCACTTGCTCCAATAGGTACTGGTAGCGCGGACAAGGGTGGATCCTTTCGGCAAGCAACGACCGGCACAGTTAGGCGACAGTTCGCTCAACGTTGTCGCTTTTACGTGTTGGAGAGAACCAACTGTTGTGGCTGCACCCGACTGCTGATGGAGGAACGAAGATGGCGTTAGTCGATGACGGACAGCCCGATCGCAGCGTGCAGTCCGTTCGAATTCACGGACATGATCGCGCCTACCTCAAGGTTGGTTCAGGTCCTGCTCTGCTCTTGATTCATGGAATCGGGTCACGGCACGAAACCTGGTGGCCGGTGATCGATGAGTTGGCGCGGACGCACACAGTCATTGCACCGGATCTCCTCGGGCACGGCCAATCAGGTAAGCCGCGCGCCGACTACTCGATTGGTGGATACGCCAACGGCATGCGCGATCTGTTGACTGTGCTCGGAATCGATCGCGTCACAGTTGTCGGACACAGTCTTGGCGGGGGCGTCGCGATGCAGTTTGCATACCAGTTCCCGCAGCGAACCGAGCGAATTGTCCTGGTGGGCACCGGCGGACTCGGCGCAGAGGTGAATCCCATCATTCCGCTTTGCACAGTGCCTGGATCAAGCCTCGTGCTCAGCGGACTGGTGTCTCGTCCAGTCAGGCGGGTTGGACTGCCGCTGCTCAACACGCTTCACAAGTCGGGCTTGCCGATGACGGCCGATCTCGATCAGTTGGGAATTGTCTACAACGATCTTGGATCGCGCGACGCCCGCAAGGCGTTCCGACACGTACTCCGAGCAATTGTGGATTGGCGGGGTCAGATCGTGACAATGAACGACCGCGCCTACTTGACCGAGTTCATCCCAACGCTGCTGATCTGGGGGCGTGACGACACCGTCATTCCCGTGAAGCATGCGTACGCCGCGGAAGAACGTTTGCCTCACGCCGAGATCAAGGTCTTCAACAACGCAGGCCACTTCCCACACGCAGATCAACCAGAACTATTCGTGCAGACCCTGTTGCACTTCCTCGCAGAGCAACGTCCGGCTCGATTCGACCCGCGACGGTGGAATCGTGTGATGAAACAGAGTGCTCGAAACGTGTTCGAGACGCTTCCGGATCAAGACGAACTGATTGACGTTCGCGTGGCGGGCAGCGTCGAGGTTCGCTAGTAATCGCGCGGACTGACGGGGCGGGACATTGCCACCCGATGCCAACTGTGGAGGTCAGTCTCTAGCTCCCGCTGCCAGAGGAGTTTGAGTTCAGGTCCGAAATCAGCTGGCAGGACTTCGCTGAAGCCCATGCTTCGGTAGGCCGGTGCGTTCCAAGGAACGTCAGCGAACGTGAAGAGCGACAGTTGAATCGCACCGATCTCGCCCGCCCAGTCGCTGCAGGCATTGACGAGTGCAGTGCCGATCCCGCGGCGAGAAAATTGCGGCTCCACGGAAACCTGATCAAGGTGTGCGCTTTCGTCGGCCTGAATGCCGATGGCGTATCCGACCAGACGCTGATCAGCTTCGGCAACCCAGGCTTGGTTCAACTTCATCAAACGTCGCAGAAGTCGACCATCTGGTGGTGGATCAGCGGCAATCTCGGGCATGCCAATTGAAGCAAAGCGCGCACCCGCAGCGACCTCAATGGCTTGAATCGTAGTTACGTCATCGGGGGAGGCGAGTCGAATCCTGGCGCGTGCGTGGTTGCTCACTTTTAGAGCATCGCGCACAAGTCTGAATATCGCGCGGGATCTGTTCCGCTGCCAAGATTCGGCAGTGCGCTGATTGCCTGCAAGCAGGTGCCCCCATTGTTCTGGTCAAATAGTGCGAAGTCGTCCAACGATGAGAGTAGTGACGCAACGTTGCAACGAGCGACCCGACTCGATCACCGTTAGCGTGTGGGCAGCCCAGGGTAGAGCCTGCGGCACGTGAAGAAGACGACTCATATTTAGGAGACTGCGGTGCCTGCTGTCGAACGACTTTCTGGTTGGGATTTTGCAACGTGGCGCTCGGCCACTGAAGATCCCGTGATGCGCTCGACGATGATCGGGCTGTTGATTCTGGAGAAGGCGCCCGACTGGGACCGACTCGTTGATCGCTACGACCGCGCGAGCCGTGTCGTGCCTATTCTCCGCAAGAAAATTGTCGAAGGCCCCGTCGCCATCGCGAACCCCCGACTTGTTGTCGACCCCAACTTCGACCTAAGTTTCCACATGCGTCGCTTCACAGCGGCGGAAGGCACCACGTGGGAAGACGTGCTTGACGAATGTCGTCGACAGAGCATGACCGACTTCGACCGTGACCGCCCGCTGTGGCGAGTGACCGTGCTCGAGGGGCTTCCCGGCGGCAAGGCAGCAGTCATCTCCAAACTCCACCACGCGATTGCTGATGGCCAAGGTGCGCTGCAGCTTGGCGCTGCACTGGTTGACATTTCGCCCGAAGGCTTCGATCTTGGCCCGATGCCGGAGGCACCAGAGGCCGTTACGTTGACGCCTCGGCACTTCGCCGAAATCATGGTCCAAGACAACGCTGAGTGGGTCATGAATACCGCGAAGGGTGCGATCGAGAACGCACTCCCGACGTTGGTCGACGCGTTGACTGCGCCGCAGGAGACCGTCGAGAAGATTACCGAGACTGTCTCATCTCTGATTCGCTTCGCAAATACGCCGAAGACACCGTTGTCCTCGCTTATGGCCAAGCGAAGCATCAACTACCACTTCGACACCTTCGACGTCCGTTTCCGGGACCTGCGCGATGGCGCGAAGGCCCATGGGCACACTGTCAACGATGCGTTCTTGGCTGCGATCTCGTTTGGGCTGCGCGACTACCACAAGCAACTCGGACAGCCCGTTGACGAGCTCCATATCAACATGCCAATCAGCCTGCGTCACGAGGGTGACGGTGCACAGAATGCTGTCAGTATCGCTCGCTTTGATTTGCCGACTAACTTCGACGACATCACCAAGCTCATGGATAGCGTCAGCGGGACGGTCAAGCGGCTGCGTGCAGAACCAGCGCTGGACTACACCAACCAACTCGGAGAGATCAGCCGTTTCATCCCGACGGAACTATTGACTCAGGCTGCACACGCCAGCGACGTGACTGCCTCCAACGTTCCCGGCCCACCGATCACCGTGTACCTCGCCGGGGCGAAGGTCGATGCGATGATTCCGATGCCACCTCCCATCGGCGCGGCTGTGTTCGTCGCGCTGTTGACGTACGCCGGTAAGGCGTGTGTTGGTGTCGCGATGGACGACGCAGCGATTACCGACCGCAAGTTGCTGATGAAGTGCTTGGCGGACGGTTTCTCTGAAATCACCGGAAAGCCGGTAATTTCCGGCGACCAATTTGCAGGCCAAGCTGCCACTAAGAAGGCACCTGCAAAGAAGGCCGCGGCTAAGAAGGCACCGGCTAAGAAGGCCGCGGCTAAGAAGGCACCGGCTAAGAAGGCACCGGCAAAGAAGGCCGCGGCCAAGAAGGCACCAGCACCGACAGCGGCTCCGGCCGCGGAGGGATCCGAAGCGAAGGCAGCGGCACCAGAAGCTGACTAAGCACGATGGCCAAACGACGTTCTATTCCGAACCGAATGTCGGCGCGGCGGCGGATATCGATAGCTAGCTATCGGCCGCCGCGCGAAGGCGTCATCCATGGTTCGATGACGCTCGAATGTCAACGCGTGCAGGATTACCTGCACGCGTTGAATGCCGCCACTCGCAGTAGTGGCGACCAGGGTTCACCCGTGACGATCACCGCCTTCATTGGTTCAGTCGTCGGTCGTGCGCTGAGCGCTACCCCTTCGTTGAATGGTCGCGTGCATCTTGGGCGCTACATTCCATACGACCGCACAAATGTCGCCTTCTTAGTGCAAGTTGGTAACGGCGAAAACCTGGCGCAAGTCTTGGTCGAGGACATCGACACGAAGGCGCCACTCGACGTTCACTATGAACTCAGCACGAGGGCGGCGGCGGTGCGTGCCGGCCAGGATGAGAACTTTGAGAAGAGCATCAACCTCACGAAGCGAATGCCGACCCCAGTTTTGCGGCGAGTACTGTCATTTGGCGGATTCGTGACGACGGGTCTCGGGCTGCCCTTTGCCGGCCAGCCAGCGTTTCCGTTCGGCTCGGCCGTCATCACCTCGGTGGGCATGTTGGGAGTGGATGAAGCATTTGTGCCGCCGACTCCGTTCTTGCGGGTGCCGCTCTATGTTGCGATTGGTCGAATGAGGGAGATGGTGTTTGCCGAAGACGGCGTGCCTGTCGTTCGACCAGGCATTACCGTCACCGCGACCTTGGATCATCGGTTCATCGACGGCTTTCAGGCAGGGACACTGGCGCGGGAAGTCCGCAAGTACTTTGACCAACCTGACTTGCTAGGCGCAGTTCCTCGTTGAGTTGGTCGGTCTCGTGTCCAACCAGTAGCGCCGCAGATGTCTTACGTCGGCTCGAGTGAGTAGTTGCCATAAAGTCCGGGCTTTCCAATCTTGCGGTACTCCTTGCCGTGGTGCGGAGCGAACTCTAGGAGCACTTCCGACGCGAGTCGGCGACCTTCGTCGATGCCGTCAACTGCTCGGCGCAAACTGAATGGGCTACCCGTTGTTTGGGAGATCACCACCACTGGAACCGACATTGCGGCCAACGCTAGGTCGTGATCGGCTTGTCCGCGGATCAAGTGAGTAAAAGCGAGTGCGAGTACTTCGTACCACCCAAGACTGATGACTTCGTCATCGCCGACTCCAGAAGCGCCGGTGTCAAAGACAATGATTGACTTTGCGCCAGCTGCGAGCGCTTGACCCACCGGAACTCCTGCCACAACGCTGCCGTCGATCAGTAGATCGCCACCGTCTGGCGTCGGAGCCATAACAACAGGAAACGCGGCACTCGCGATGAGCGAATCGACGATGTTGAGGTTCCGCACGGGGGCTGAGTGGCCAGTGCTCAAATCCGTTGCGACGGCGAGGAATTCAATTGAGAGGTCGCCGTGTTCCATATCGTGGAAGACGTGGTGAAGATGCTTGCGCAGCATTGTCTGCGTTCGTGTCGAGCCGCTGCCAGCGAGGCCACGCAGAGTCGAGCGCCAGATCGAACTGAGGGCTTTGTCCTGTGCGACCCCTTCCCAGAGCAAGCGCGCTTCGGTGCCGAATCGTTCGGGGTCTTTTGCGAAAACCGCTGCGTTAATCGCGCCGGTGGAGGAGCCCACAACCAGATCGGGGATGATCCCGAGTTCATTGGCGACTTCGCACATGCCGATTTGTGATGCTGAACGAGCGAGTCCACCGGAGAAGACAAAGGCCAATGGTCGAGGGAATCTGATCTGGGTCATGAATGATCTCCCGCATCGACGCTGTGCAGTTGAAGGCGCAGATCTGGATCGAGGTCATACGGTGTCCGACGAGCATAGAGACCGCGCTCGAGGTCGTGGTCAGCGCGCGCGGCTTTCGGACCGTATTGGCCAGCGAAGTCTGACAGGAAGGTTCTTGCGAGTTCGTAGGCGGAGCTCGCTGCGGACATGGTGCCACGAAAGTCCAATGCTGCCCCAAGGTTCTGTGGTGTCGGAAGAACAATGGTCGGAACGCGTGAACTTGCAAATGCCAATGCTGCGCTGCGCTGGCGGGCGTTCAAAATTCCGTTGACCCTAGCCACGACCTTGGTGGGCGTCTTCGACATTGGAACCGGTTCGCGGGAACCCGTATCGAGAACGATGACCGTCCCCGCGCCACGCTCGACGGCGAGGCGGGCAGGGAGGTTTGCGCTCGCGAGACCGTCGATGTACTCGCGCCCATTGATCGTGACTGGCGGCAGCATTCCCGGGATTGCCGATGATGCGAGCAACGCCGTAATCAGGTCACCAGAGTCGAACGCTTTGGCCTTTCCGGTGGCTAAGTCCGTGGCGACGGCCGCAGTTGGAAGTTGAAGATCCGCGAAACTTCGAGCGACCAAAATCGCTTCAAGGGTTTCGCGTTCTGTGGTGTTGTCCGCAAGGGATCGGCGACGTTTGGTCGCCGAAGACAAAATGGACACCCATGAGTCGCCGACAAGCACATCAAGGTCCAGTTGGCTCCAGACGTACGAGAGGCGACTCAGCGCTGATAGTGGATCTTCACCAACGATTGCAGATGTCAACGAACCCGCAGAAGTACCGATGAGTGCATCGGCGGCGACGTCAGTTTCGGCCAGCGCCTGAAGTAGGCCCCACTGCACCGCACCGTGGGCGCCGCCGCCAGCCATCACGAAAGTGATGGGTCTCGGCAGACATGCCTGAAGTTGGACCGGTCCACGCGGCGAGTTGTCGGTGGCAGCGATGGGTTTTGGGACGTGCAACGGCGTGGCCACGACGTAAGCTTCTCAGTACGCGCCGACCTTTTGTTGGTTTTGCAACTCGGCGCGGGCCGCCTACCGGGTGAATTGAGGAAGGCAACATATGACTGACGCGGCAAGAGACGGTTAGCTGACCTCATGGCAGCGCCAGCAATCGAAACTCGCCCGAGCGATAGCACCGCTGACGTGCGCCGTTCGAACGGGTCTGGGGTGGCTGAAGCCGTGCTCGCAGTCGTCGCCGATGGTGCGCCACATTCACTCGCGCAGCTGAGAGCCGAGCTGGGAGTAGCGGGCACGGGCCCCACGGAAAGTCAGCTCACCCGTGCACTTCGCCAACTGGTCACCCACGGCGAGCTTGTCAGGATCCGACGTGGCGTTTACGGTTTGGCGCCTGCACCGATCGTTGTTCCATCGCCTCGGTCAGCATCCGGCGGTGAACGGGTCCCAACTGCCAAGAGTGGCCCCGAACCAGAAGCCCCTTCAGTTGTCTTGGTTCCCGTGGTTGAGGAATCGATCAACCACGATGACGAACCCATTACAAACGCGGCACCGGTGGCAACGCCGCTTGCAAGAGCGCTGTCTGCTGCTCCCAACAGGCCTCGGCGTCCCAGAAGCGATCCCGGTACGCACGTTGTTGCCGTCATGCCCGTCGTCGCTCCCAAACCTGCGGTCCGCGAGCCAGTTGCGTCTGGGGGATCGCCGGATGCAACGCCGGTCGCAAACACGGTCGTGGCTTCGGAAGCACCGGCCCACGAGGTTGTTGCTACGCAAGAGGTAGGCCCAGAGGTTTCGGCGCTAGACGTTGCTGTGGTGGGGAACGCTGAAGTGCCTGGCGATTTTGTCGACCCGCCTGAGGCGGACCTGCTGCTGAATGAGGACGTGCGTGTCCTCGACTCAGAACAGGTCTGGGTGCGAAAGGCCGCGTTGCCTGTCTTTTGGTTTGCATTTACCGGACTCGCGCTGATGTTGGCAGGATCGGTCATCGGTGCAGCGGTCGGCATCGTCCTCGGTGGTGCGGCCGTGGGGTTGTACGTGCGGCTTCGCGCACGGGATCGGGCGACAACGCGATCACACGCTGAGGCGACGTCGCGCCTTCGAAGCCCACACACCGAGTTTGAGTCAATCGGGGTCCGGTAATTGGAACACGCCGCCACTTGGCGTAGTCACCGCTCATCATTTTGAGTTGGTCCGGCTAAGTTCTGGTAACAGCATTTCAGCATCTACACGTGTAGGTGCTGCGAAAGGTAAACCGATTTCCAATCGAGGAGAGCCCACTAGTGTCGACGATTTACAAGGCAAGGGAAGAACTGCCAGCAGGTCACGCATCGTTCACCGCAATGCTGGTCCATCGGATCGCCTCAACACCGGACCGCACCGCATTCCAGTTCCCCAACGACGACGGCGGCTGGGACTCGCTCACGTGGGCGCAGGTCGGGGAAGATGCAACTGTGCTCGCCGCTGGTCTGATTGCCCTCGGGATCAAGAACGAGCAGCGTGTGGCGATCGCCGGCGATACTTCGATGAACTGGATCCTTGCTGACCTGGCGATCTCGCTGGCAGGTGGCGCTGTCACGACGGTCTATGCCTCGACCGGAGCTGAGGATGTCGCATTTATCCTGGAAGACTCCAACAGCCATATCCTCTTTGCCGAGAATGAAGTCCAATTGCAGAAGGTGCTTGAACAGCGTGAGAATCTGCCTGAGCTGCACAAAGTGGTGCTCTTTAATGGCCCCGGTGACGGTGAGTACTCGCTGACCCTCGACGGGTTGCGTGAGCTTGGCCGCGAGGCACTCGCTGCCAATCCGAACCTGGTTGAGGATCGAGCTGCCTCGGTGCAACCAGACCACCTTGCCACGCTGATCTACACCTCTGGCACCACAGGCAAGCCAAAGGGCGTTGAGATCCTCCAGTCGAGCTGGGGGTACTGCGGGCAAGCATTGCGCGCTATCGACGTCATGAGTGAGGACGACGTCCAACTGTTGTGGCTGCCGATGGCACACGTATTTGGAACGGTGCTCTTGACGTGCCAGGTCGAGATCGGGTTCTCGACGGCCGTTGACGGGCGGGTCCCGAAGATCATGGAGAACTGTGCCGTCATCAAGCCTACGTTCATGGGTGCAGTGCCGCGGATCTTCGAGAAGGTTCACGCCGCGATTTCGGCTATGGCTCGAGCGGGCGGACCCGAGAAGGAACAAGGTCTGGCCTGGGGTGTATCGGTGGGCAGGAAGTACCACCAAGCACAGATGGATGGAGACGCGCCTGACGAGGCGCTGTCCGCGGAGTTTGCGCAAGCCGACGAACTTGTGCTGTCGACCATCCGGGGAATTCTGGGTGGGAACGTTCGGTTCTTCATCAGCGGATCCGCTCCACTCGCCGCAGATATCTCCGAATTCTTTGCCGCAGCAGGAATGCCTGTACTCGAGGGATACGGCCTCACGGAGACTTCGGCGATCACGACTATTTGTCGGCCCGATACCCGCCGCGGAGGGTACGTCGGTGAACCGCAGCCAGGCACCGAGGTCATGATCGCCGACGATGGCGAGATTCTGGTACGTAGCCCAGCCGTTATGCGTCGGTACCGCAATCGCCCCGATGCGACTGAAGAAGTGTTGCTCCCGGATGGCTGGTTTGCTACTGGTGATATCGGCGAGTTCGACGAGTTCGACCGACTCAGGATCACTGACCGTAAGAAGGATCTCTTCAAGACCTCGGGCGGCAAGTACGTTGCACCATCAGCCATCGAGAGTCAGTTCAAGGCGTTGTGCGGCGTGGCGAGCAATATGGTTGTCCATGCCGATGGACGCAAGTTCGTAAGCGCGATCATCACGCTTGACCCGGACAGCGCAGCTGCCTGGGCGACGGCACAGGGCAAGCCGACAGATCTTGCAACGTTGTCAGAGGATCCCGACATGCAGGCCTACATTCAGGCGTCGATTGACACGCTGAATGAGAAGCTCAACCACTGGGAGAATGTCCAGAAGTTCGTGATTCTCGATCGTGACCTCTCAATTGAGTCCGGTGAGCTCACGCCCAGCCTGAAGGTGAAGCGCAAGGTGGTAGAGGCGCACAACAAGGAACTGCTCGACTCTCTCTACACGTAACAAGCATTCGGCGGCTTGCCCGCCCCAGATGGTCGTCCACCTTCGGGATGGACGGCCATCTGGCGTTACGGTGAGGTTGTGGCTACCTCGCAGCTTTGCCTCGTAACTGGTCCAACGGGATACATCGGGGGTCGGCTTGTCCCTGCCCTGTTGGCAGAAGGCAAACGTGTTCGGGTTTTTGCCCGTCACCCAGAGCGCCTTCGAGACATGCCGTGGGCCGCGGACGTCGAGGTGGTGGCCGGAGATGCGAACGATCCACACGCGGTCGCACAGGCACTGCGCGGTGTTGATGTTGGCTACTACCTCTTGCATTCATTGACAACGAAGTCAGGGTTCTCACGCGCGGAGCGCTCGATGGCGCAACTATTCGCGGACACAGCGTTCAACGAGGGGGTCGGACGGCTCGTCTATCTTGGCGGTCTGGTTCCACCTGGAGACGTGCGTGACCTGTCTGAGCACTTGCGCTCGCGCGCCGAGGTCGGCGAGATTCTCAGGCGTAGCGGAGTGCCCACCGCTGAACTTCGTGCGGCTGTGATTCTTGGGTCAGGTTCGGCGAGCTTCGAGATGTTGCGGTACCTGACCGAACGACTGCCAGCGATGGTCACCCCAAAGTGGGTTCACAATCGAATTCAACCCATCGCGATTCGCGATGTCTTGCGGTATCTCGTCGGCTGCGCAGACCTCGCACCCGACGTGAACCGCGCGTTTGATATCGGCGGTCCTGATGTGATCACGTACTCGCAAATGATGCAGCGGTACGCGGCGATCTCGGGACTTCGGCGGCGAGTGATTGTGCCGGTTCCTGTCTTGTCACCGAACTTGTCGAGCCACTGGGTAGGCGTGATTACACCCGTTCCCGCCAGCATTGCCCGCCCCTTGGTGGAGAGCCTGCGACACGAGGTGATCTGCAGAGAAGACGACATCTTGGAGTACATCCCCGAACCTGAGTCAGGCCTGTTGACGGTAGATGAAGCGATTGACCTTGCGGTTCGGCGAGTTCGCGATGCCCAGGTAGCGACTCGGTGGTCGTCGGTATCAGTTCCGGGTGCGCCGTCTGAACCGCTTCCCACCGACCCCGACTGGGCCGGCGGGAGCCTGTACACCGATTCGCGGGAACGAACGGTGCAAGCCACACCCGCGGCCGTCTGGTCGGTAGTCAGAGGTGTGGGCGGGCGCAACGGCTGGTATTCGTTCCCACTCGCCTGGGAACTGCGGGGCTTGATGGACCGGGCGGTAGGTGGTGTTGGATTGCGTCGCGGCCGCCGCGATCCGAATCGGCTCTTTGTCGGTGAGACTGTGGACTTCTGGCGCGTCGAAGAACTGGTTCCTGAGAACCTTTTGCGACTACGTGCCGAGATGAAGTTGCCCGGACTTGCTTGGCTTGAGTTCTCGATTAGTGCGACTGAGAGCGGCGCCGTTGTGCTTCGCCAGCGTGCAACCTTCTATCCACGCGGGCTCGCTGGGCACATCTATTGGTATTCAGTGATGCCGTTTCATGGGGTGGTCTTCGGTTCCATGATTCGCAACATGGCTGCTGCGGCAGTCTCTCGAGAGTCGAGGGTTACCCAACTGGCGTAGGTTGCTTCCTGGCTTCGTTACTGGCGACCGGATCTGCCGAACCGGGGGAGTCTGTGCCGTCAGGGGAATCAGCGGGGTTAGGGGAGTCCGATATTGGCTTGATGGCCTTGCCGTCGTCATCTATTCCGGAAGCGAAGATCTGCACGACGAATAGTGCGATCAACAGGAAGACAGTGGCCCAAATAATCAAGGACGGCGTCTTGTATTGCTGGATGAGAACGAATCCTGCGGCTAGCACTGTCAGCACGATCCGGATTGCCGTCGCCTGCGCAGCGACGAACTCGCGAGCTGAAGCCAGAGACGCTCCGACACGTTCGAGGCCATGTTGACAGATCTGCGCCCCCTTGACCGCAAGCCCACGAATCGCGACTGCGAGTCGGCTTGGTCCTGTGAGTAGCCCGCCGAGAGCGAGCACGATACCCATCACCGCACCGGCTTGAATGCCCGATTGCAGGAACAGCGCGAACGCATCGTAGACGGCGGTCGCTGCGTCTCTGTCGACCGTCGGTGGCAGGTTTGACAGGTACACCGCACGACCGATAGTGAGCCCGAACGCGATGATCGCCATGCTGATGAAGAGCCCGACGCCAAACCCGACGATCGCACGCCGACGGCTCTTTGCGGCGAGCACGCCGAGGAGCCCAACAACGATGACGGCAATCGGTAGCCAGAATCCCATGGCGTCGAGCGCGGAGTACGCCATCTGGAGGCGGCCGATTTGGTCCGACTGGAACAGCACGATCTGAGCATCAATGGCCGGGATCTTCTCGGCGATTGTGAAGCCTTGTGCCACCAGTTGATTCTTGACTTGGGTGATGACGTCGCCAAGGTCGAGCTTCACTTCGTCGTTGTCGACCGAAATCGCTCCGGTGTCGTCGCCCGATAGCAATGCGACGATCTGGTTGTGGGCGATGTAGTTGGCCTGCGTCCACGCGTCGGCGAAGGCCTGAGAGGTGACGACCTTGTTGATTGTGCTCTCGGTGAAGCTCTCGATCCCACTGGTGACTGGGCCGGTGAGTGCTTGCAACGCCGCCTGCTGAGTCGGGGTTAGGTTGCGATTCGACGCGATTGAAGAAACCAACTCGGTCGTCAGGGAATCGACATCGATGTACTTGAAAATCTCTTGGGTGATACGCGTGGTGACGGCCTCTTGCACCTCGGGATTTGAAGCGAGCGGTGCGACGGTAGCGACGTAGCGAGACGTGTCCGTGATCTCGCCTTTAGCCCAGACAGAGAACACTGAAAGGGGCGCCATCAAACAGGCGACAATGATGAGGAAGGTCGACAGCGCTGTGCGCCACCACGTTCCGCGTTCCTTGACTGGCGCCGCTCTGGTGGCCATCTCTTGGACTGCAACCTGCTCGCGGAGGAACTTGATTTCCGCTCGGAGTTCGGCGAGTTCCGCAGCTGACGGTTCAGCGGACGGTATTGGTGCGGTGTCTTCGTTGGTCATCAGGTCGCCTCGTCCAGAATCGAAAGTCGGGTCTGCGTGCAGGTCACGGGCCCTCGGCCGAACCTGCACCGATGGGTATCGGTGTTTTCAGTTGTTCAGTTTCGGTTGAGATTTTTGCTACTCGCATAGGACGAGATGTCGAGGAAGAAGCCGAACAAGACGATGAACCACCCAAAGCCACCGATACCAACAAACGGCGCGTAGCACAATGTCCACGCCAGCGTTGTCCATGGCAGGAAGAAGAACCCAATGAGGCCTATCCAGCCAGAGGTGAAGGCGATCGTCATCCGATCTGTGAACGCCCAAAGGAGGAAGATCGCGAGGCGGGGGGAGATGAGCGCGAAAAGCGCAATTAGACAAGGCACATGGTCACCCTAGACTGTGGGGTTTTGGCGTTTGTGTAAGGCGCGCGGAAGTGGCGTCTTAGCAACCTTTGACCAGATGAACTGTTGAACGAGCAGGGTCGCCCATCCAGCGACAGCCATGCCCATCAGGTTAATCAGCAGTTGAGCCAGGCTGCCGCGAATCGCGTCCCCGGCACCAAAAGCAAGCCCGAGCGCGATCATTCCGGCGGCCGGAATGGTGGTAACCGAGATGAATACCCCAACCAAACCACCAGCGCGTTGCGACGTAATCGCAAGAACGCCCGCGATGCCTGCGATGATCGCGACCACAAAGGACCATTTGTCGGGGGTGTAGATGAAGGCCGTTTCGGGCCGGGGCATCTCGAGCGCGTCGGCGGTGATCCACCCGAGCCACCGGCCGACCAACACCATGACAGTTGTGACAAGGATAGCTACGGCATAGCCGACGACGATCGTACGCAGCGCTTGCCCAAGCAAAGACGCACGTTTGCGAATCAGCGACAGCCCGAGTGCCGCGACTGCCCCGAATTCTGGCCCGAGCACCATCGCTGCGATTACCAGAATCTGTGAGTCGAGCACAATTGCGATCGAGGCGAGCAGTGTTGCTAACACCATGAATGCCAAGAAAGACCACGTGAGCTTCGAGTCTTCGTAGGAGTTCTGCACAACCTGCGCCCAGACGACAGCATCGGAACCTTCGCCCGGTGCGAGTTCTTCAGCATCGAACGCAGCCTGGGAGATCCAGTTGTCGGCGTCGTTGAGGTGGATCGAACCCGTCTTGTGAACATCGGTTGCGAGGAGTTCTTCGATGACTTCGTTCGCTGCTTCGCGAGCGACATCGGCCGTGATGACGTCGCCGTCCGGCCGCACGGAAACGCCCGTCATAACGGCGAGTGCGCTAACGGCTGGACTGGCACGCAGAATCTTAGTGATGGGTTCAGTTGTTGCGGTGGGGGAGTAGATACGTAGTTGCAGCATGACGATGGCGATTGTTGCCCATCACAGGGGCACAGGTCGGCAATGACCGCGGGTCGGAGCACAAATCAATCGGTGGACCTTGTCGAGCGCGCATTCACTGCAGGCTGCCTTGGCCTTCAAGGGAAACACGGATACGCTGTGGAATGTGGCTGACATCGTGTACCCGCCGATCATCACCAGCGCACGAATCGCCTTCAAACTCTGGGGCTTGAAGTTTGACGTCGTGGGATCCCACCATGTCCCGACCGAGGGCGGTGCGGTGATTGCCAGTAACCACGTCTCCTACCTCGACTTCATCTTTGTTGGCCTCGGCGCGGACGAATCCAAACGCCTCGTGCGCTTTATGGCGAAGGACTCGGTGTTTGAAAACAGAGTCTCTGGACCGCTCATGCGGGGAATGCACCACATTCCCGTTGATCGGTCCGCGGGTGCAGATGCATATGACGAGGCGTTGGCCGCGCTTCGATCGGGCGAAGTCATTGGTGTGTTTCCCGAAGCCACCATTAGTCGAGCATTCCTCATCAAGGACCTGAAGAGTGGAGCTGCACGGCTTTCCGCTCAAGCGGGCGTGCCACTGATTCCAATGGTCGTCTTCGGGGGACAGCGGATGGTCAGCAAGGGCACACCACGTTCGCTACGTCGTGGCACGAGCATCCTGATTACCATCGGCGAACCGATGTATCCGCGCAGCACAGACGATCCGGACGAGGTGACCCAACAGCTGAAGGCCCAACTCGAGTTGCTGCTTGCCGACACGATCGACCGGTATCCCGACGCTCCCCGAGACGACGACGACCGGTGGTGGCTACCGGCGAACCAAGGTGGCACTGCTCCAACGCTGCAACAAGCGGCGGCGCAGGACGCTGCTTCCGCGAAGGCCCGCCGTGAGGCCCGCGCAGACTCGTGACACTCGACACGTAAATGCCGCTACCTCGTACAAGTGTGCGACACTGGCGTTCCAGCCTTGAGCGTGAGCACGGCAGATCTCTAAGATCTGGCGTTCACCACAGGTTTCCGCTGCGAATTAGCGTCGGCGCTGCCAAGTAATGGTCGCGCGGGTGCGTTGATGGTGGCGAAGGAATCGATGGCAGTTGCTAGCAGTGACGCGCAGAGTTGGTGTGGACATCAATCCCGATGTCCACCGCTGCCGGTCCACTAACGCCTGGCGCGATTCGTTTTTCATCATTTGGAGTACCCCATGGCGGACACCCGCCCCGTTTCATCACGCAATCAATCGGACATCAAATCCCCGAGTTTCGCAGACTTTGCAATCCCGACGCCCATCGTTGACCTACTTGCCGCAGGTGGCGTGAAGGCGCCGTTCCCGATCCAAGCCAAGACGCTGCCGGATGCCCTCGCGGGCCGCGACATCCTCGGCCGTGGACGTACCGGCTCAGGAAAGACTCTCGGCTTCGTGCTGCCACTGGTCACGCGCTTGAGTTCACATCGCACCCGGACCGCACCAAAGTCTCCGCGCGCAATCATCCTTGCCCCGACACGGGAACTGGCAAACCAGATTCACGACACGTTGGAACCGTTGGCCGCAGAGGTGGGTCTACGCACTACAACGATCTACGGGGGAGTCAGCGCTGGCGCACAGATCAGCGCGCTTCGCCGTGGGGTGGACGTGGTGGTTGCCTGTCCTGGACGCTTGCTAGATCACCATCGCAGCGGAAACTTGAGCTTTGGCAACGTTGAAATCACAGTCATCGACGAGGCTGATCACATGGCTGACCTTGGCTTCTTGCCAGACGTTCGGCGGATCCTCGATGCGATTCCGCGAGGCACACAAACGATGCTCTTCTCTGCGACGTTGGATCGCGACGTCAACGTGATCGTGCGCAAGTACCTGAGTGAACCGTTGACATTCGACGTCGATCCCGAGGACGGCGACCCCCACGCCGATATCGATCACCACGTTCTGCGGGTCAATTCTGGAGATCGGGTCGCTGTTATCGCTGAGTTGACGAAGCCCGGTGGCCGGACTGTCATCTTCACGCGCACCCGGCACGGCGCAACCAAGCTCGCGGTGCAACTGAACAAGGCGGGCGTTCCTGCTGTTGACCTGCACGGAATGTTGAGCCAGTCCGCCCGCGCCCGCAACCTTGACAAGT
>JBAYVO010000024.1:0-17988 GCA_041674545.1 Candidatus Nanopelagicales bacterium
GACTCGGCGGTCTGATCTGCCAATGCCGCCAAAGATGCAGTTGCCGAGATGCCTACGCCCGCGCGCTTCGTGGTCAACGCAGGATCGCCAGCGCCAACAAGTACCACTTCGTTTGGCGCCGCGCCTGCGACGACCGTCGTTTTGATCCGGTGGTCAGGACCGTAGGCATCGAGGACTGCCGCGGCCGTCAAGATCTTGTTCGTGGAGGCCGGAGTTGCCGGCGTGGACGACGCTTGCTCGTAGACCAAGTCGCCGGTGTCTGTGTCGTACACCGCGACGCGAACGTTTGGTCCGAGTCCCGCGTTGGAAAGTGCTCCGGCCAACGCTTGCTGCACTCCCGATTGCGTGGGTTGCTGGTCCGCGGACGACGCCAGCGGGGACAACACCGCTGCGGTGTCACCCGGTTGGGGCATTGGCGGGCCGTCATTGTCAGCGGCAAAACCTGGACTTGCGAAGGAGCCCGCAACAACTACGGCGCCCGCACATGCAACTGCCAGTGTGACCGCGGGAATTCGGCGTTTGCGGTACTCCACTAGCACTCCCTTGCTGCCTACGACGGCCTACTATCGCTCAACACTGATCACTGATTGGCGCTTACGCAACTGAGTTCGCTGCATTTCACGGCCTGCTCATCGGGCTTCGACCCGACACTTACGGAACACTAAGCCACGAGCAATTTACGCCCGCGACCAATACAGGAGAAACTCGTGGAGTTCGACGTCACCATCGAAATTCCGACCGGCAGTCGGAACAAGTACGAAATCGACCATGATTCCGGGCGGCTGCGCCTGGACCGGATGCTCTTCACCGCAACCCGGTACCCACACGACTACGGCTTCGTCGACGACACCCTCGGCCTTGACGGCGACCCACTCGATGCGCTCGTCATTGTCCAGGAGCCGACCTTCCCCGGATGCCTGATCCGGGCTCGCACAGTGGGCATGTTCCGCATGACCGATGAAGCCGGCGGCGACGATAAGTTGGTGTGTGTACCTGCAAACGATCCACGTATGGAGCACATCCGCGACATCCACCACGTGTCGGAGTTCGACCGCCTCGAGATCCAGCACTTCTTCGAGGTCTACAAGGAACTCGAGCCTGGTAAGTCCGTCGAAGGCGCAACCTGGGCCGGACGAGTCGACGCTGAGGCAGAGATCGTTGAGTCCTACAAGCGCTACCAGGAGACGCTGGATGCCGCGGCCGACGCAGCGGTTGCGTCACTCGAGGGATAGTTAGCCAGCACTTCACACAATCCCCTGGTTCACCTGACGCGCGCGAAAGCGCAGATCAGGACTGGACCAGGGGATTTTGTGTTGCCTGGACGGGGCGAACCCGCCAGTTTTGGCTGTTCAGTGGTTCTTCACGCGGTTGCTGGTTGGGGTATTGCGGCTGGCTCACCCGACTCCTTCACCCTCCGAGTCCAGCAGTACGCGATGAGGGCTTGGCCAACGATGTAGGTGCTCATGATGAGGACACCGGAACCTGTGAACTTGCCGTAGGCAACGGTCTCGCCGATCAAGAGATCCGAGATCATGAACAGCGTGCCGCCGATGCCAAACAGCGTCCCGAGGCTCATCGAGCACATTGCCATCGCAACGAGGAACGCGCTGTAGAGAATGATCGGAATCCGGAGCGGGCCCAACCCTGACCACAACGCGGCATTCGCGATGATCCAGAACGCCGGGTAGACAAACAGCACCCACCGGCGGTCGTTGAGAGCCGCGCGGGCACCGAGCTTGAAGAAGCCGATGAGGTAGAAGACGTGCGTGATCAGGAACATGAAGATGCCGAGGCCGAACCAGAGTTCGCCGTCAAACATCAGCGCGACGTCGCCGAGAAGCGAGAAGAACTGTCCGATCACGAGGAACTTGATGCTCGGGTGAGCGTTCCACCCCACCTCAACGAGGACGAAGACCATCAAGAGAGGCAGGAGGAGCGGCTTTGTCGAGTGTTCCAGGATCGTGTTGTTGGCCGCTACGGCCGACAACTCCAGTACCGAAACCACACCCAACACAGCCAGGATGACTACCGATGCACGCTTCACACCCCCACCCTCCTCCCCCGTTTGGTAGACACGCCCGGCCAGCCGGGCGTGTCTACCAAACGGGGGAGGTAGGGGTGGCTAGCGCAGGACGCGGACTACTGCGGCGACGTTGCGGTAGGCGGATTCGGTCTTGTAGTTGGAGACCTTGACGCCGTCGCGGGAGTTCGCCGCGTGGACGAACTTGCCGCTCGCGGGATCAACCACGAGGCCAACATGGTCAATCGCGTTCTCGCGCCAATCGGTGCCATTGTTCATCCGCCAGAAGATCACGTCCCCGGGCTTCGCATTCGCGACGGATACCCGCTGCGTATAGCTACTCGTCGACTGATCCTGTGCCATCAACAGCGGCCACTTCGATCCGGCTTCCCGCCAAGCGCGCCATGTGAATCCGTTGCAGCCATACGTCGGACCAGTGCCACCGTTGGTGTTGTAGCGATGGCCAACTTGAGACAGCGCAAACTTCACTGCGTGGGCGGCCGCACCCTCCTGCCCAGTCCAAGCAGCCGAGTTGATCTCCTTCTTGCGGGCGGCTTCTTCAGCGAGACGTCGTTGCTCGGCGAGCAGTCCTAGATAGATCGTCCGCAGCTTCGCGCGGTTTGCGTTCGCCTCTGCGACGGCACCTTCGCGCGCCGCGATGAGGCGCTCCACCTGCTGCTGCGCGCTCGCCGCTTGAACACTGGAGTCTTGGGCGCGTGCTGCGTTCGCATCGGCATCGTCCTGACTCTCTTTCGCGGCACGTTCCAAAGCAGCCAACTCGATGAGCCTCGCGTCGAGTTCGGCCTTCAACCGCCCAATTTCGTCGAGCGTTGTGGAATTACTACGAGATTGACGCCGTACCGCGTTCAGTTGGAGCGCGAAATCGCTTGGGTCACGCGACTCCAGCAAGATCTCGATCTCTTGATATTCGCCGCCGCTGGTGTAGACCTCACGGGCCAGCGTCTGGATCCGCGCCTTGAGCGCATCAATGTGTCCCTGCGTCTTATCGATCTTCTTGCGCGCGACGGTGACTGCTTGCTGTGCCGCCGCAACTGCGGCTCTGGCGCGAGCCTCGGCCGCCTGTGCCTGCGCGACCTCGGTCAGCGCCTGCTGCACCCTCGCTTGTGCTTGCGGCAATTGCGTGGCTGCGTCATCCAGCGTGCTCTGAGCCTTGGCCAGGTCTGCCTTCGCCGCCGCCAGGCTTGCGTTCGCGGCCTCGACCTGATCCTCGATCGGAGCGGCGGGAGCGAGCAGGTGCGGCGGGAGAGCGGGCGCATGCGCCGCGGCTGCGAGCAATGACGCCGCTAGGGCGGGAACGCACAGCCCCGCAACGACCACCCGACGATGCCGCACGAAGCCTGACCTCATACACATCCCAACTCGAAACGACACGATCCGAACCAACACTCGGCGTCGACTAGACGTACCGGCCAACGCAGCGTGCCAGCGCTGCGCATTGGTCGACGTGACCGGCGCGCCGAATTGCCCCACTTCGTGACATTTGGCAGCCAAACCGCGCGGAAAATTGACCATCAGTTGGGTGTTGTGACTCAACTCTTCGTTGCCATACTCCGATTGACCACAGAGCACGGGAGGTGTCATGTCAGTGATTCGTCGACTCGTGGCTGCCCTCTCCTGTGGGACAGTCGCGGCAGTCACGTTGCTTCCCGCTGCTTCGGCCACGGGCTCAGTTGAAAGCGCGCGTAGTGCGCCAACAACCTCCACGACGAACCCGGTAACGGCACCCGCACAGCGGGCGGCACGGGTCGCGCTGAACCTCAAGCCACGACGAACGAAGATCGTCTCTTTCACCAACGTCGCGGGCCTTCCTCACAGTGGAGTTGCCAAGATCCGTGCCACGGTGGCAGTGAAGTCATCACGCGCAGGCTCAATCTCGATTCGACCACGATCCGGTTCCACGTCAAGTGTCATCCGGTTCAGAGCGAAGCGATCAACGGTCACGTCCCTCGTGCACAATCCGGGAAGTCCTCGCGGCTGGTCAGTGCGCAACAACGGCACTCGCAAGGCACGCGTTGTGGTGACCGTCACCGGGCACACGCTCGCGACAACTCCCCCGACCGGCCCTGACAGTCCGGCACCCCCAACCGGAAACGACACGCCGCGCGAGGTTGATCACAGCCCCGGACCCGTCGGCAGCGACGGTCGCTACGACGCCGGCACGTTCGGTGGAACTGACATCTTCGTGAACCCTTCAACCGGCAACGATTCAAACTCAGGAACCACTGCAGGCAGCCCACTTCGGACCATCACGGCGGCCTGGAATCGGATTCCAGCGGGCCAAGAACTGACAACTGGTCGTCGAATCCAGCTCGCGCCCGGCACCTATCCGAGCGCGAGCATGCCGCACTATTGGGAAGACCGCCTCGGCACCTACACAAGCCCCGTCATCTTCAATGCCACCGGCGGCCCCGGCACCGCGATCTTGCAGGGCGACATCAACATGTTCGGCTCGTCTTACGTCTACTTCATCGGACTCGACATCCGTCGCGACGGCGATGCGTTCCACTGCGAGCAGTGCTCCAACATCCTGATCCGCAACACCTCGATGAACGGCGATGCCTCACCGGGCGGTAGCCGCGCGCACGAAACGATCAAGATCAATCAATCGGATCACATCTTCATTGAGGAATCTACAATCGCCGGCGCAGGCGACAACGCGATCGATTTCGTCGCGGTTCAGTACGGTCACCTGCTCGGCAACCGCATCTCCGACAGCGAGAGTTGGTGCGCCTACGTCAAAGGTGGCAGCGCGTACCTAACCGTCGCGGAGAACGAGATATTTGACTGCGGCGAAGGAGGATTCACCGCAGGTCAGGGCACCGGAATCGAGTTCACCACCAGCCCGTGGATCACGTATGAAGCGATGGACATCAAGGTCGTCAACAACATCATTCACCACGTCTACGGGGCTGGTCTGGGCGTGAACGGTGGCTACAACATCCTCATGGCGTACAACACGGTGTACCGCGTCGGCGCGCGAAGCCACCTCGTTGAGTTCGTATTCGGCCTGCACAGCTGCGACGGCGGGACTGACGAACCGCGATGTGCCGCCCGCCTCGCTGACGGCGGGTGGGGGGTCACCAACGGCGACGAGGCCTACATCCCCAACAACCATGTGTACTTCTACAACAACGTGTTCCTCAACCCCGCTGGTTATTCGTCGCAGTACCAACACTTCGCGATCCACGGTCCGCGCAGTCAACCCGCAGGAGCCGTTGCGCCCAATCCCGCCCGGTCCGACACTGACCTGCGCATTGCCGGGAACGTGATCTGGAATGGCGGCAGTTCGATGCCGCTTGGAATTGAAGACGGCGGCGGCTGCCAGTCGGGCAACCCAACGTGTACGCGAACCCTGATCAGTGAGAACAACGTCATCAATAGTGCGCAACCCACGTTCGTCGATGCTTCCGGCCTCGACTTCATGCCGCTCGCGGGCGGTGCGCTAGCGAACCAAGCCGCCGTCGCAATTCCACCATTTAGCTGGTCCGACAAGCCCGATTCCGACATTCCGAATGGGTCCACCTCCAATGCCGTGCCCACTGACCGAGCGGGCAACGCTCGCTCCGGGTGGGGTCGTCCGGGTGCCTACTAGCCGACGGAGCCCACCCCGACGAGCATCACCAGCGCGCAGACTCCGCGACCCGCAACGCAAGTTCATCACGAACTGTCGGGCCCGTAAGTCGGTTCCGCCTGATCACCGGTTCGTCCAGCGACCCTCCCCACGTCCCACCTAGCCCGACGAGGTCATCGGTGGAGACTCCGGCGTGGACACTTGAGAGCGCACCAAGGGCCAGACAGCGCGTGACGTGGTCAGGATCGGCGCAAAGGCTCAGCAACTGTCGCGCGGCATCACGTCTACCGTCGTCGGTGAGGCCACCGACTTGCTCATCCAGAATGTCCATCTCGTCGCCGACAAAGTCGTGAGGATCGAGCGGCCACACCAGGCCGGCAAGCACCTTGCGAACGTCGAGCACGCTCGCTCACCAGCCCGTCGGGGTGTTCGTCTCCCACTCGTGAAGCAGCAACGCGACCACCGACTCCAGGTCGCCAGTGCGCGCAAACTCGCGACGTTGCCGAGTCGCGCCATTGCCGTGTTCAACGATGAGGTGGAGGTCCGCAAGCTGTTCGGCACATCCAAGCGTTCGCGCCACGTCACCAAGGCGACCGATCTCAGTAGCGATCAACTCCTTGATATCGCGGTTGTCGCCCTCATCGTTCTCGATCAGCATCGTGTCGAGCCCGAACCGGGCGGCCCGCCACTTGTTCTGCTTGAGAACCCAAGGATGCAGCGATGGCAGCGTTTCGCCGTCCTCAAACCGGCGGCTCAAGTCGTACACCGAACATTGGGCGAGTGCCGCGAGCGCAAGCACTTCGCGCATCGTCGCCATCGCATCCGACATGCGTAGTTCCACAGTGCCAAATCCGGGGTGAGGGCGAATGTCCCACCAAAGTTCGCGAACAGACTCGATCGCGCCCCCCTTGATCAGCACATCCATCAACTGTTCGAACTCCGTCCAGCCCGACAACAGTGGCGGCAGATCATTCGTTGGCATCGCTTCAAAGACCTTGGTCCGCGACGAGTCCAGGCCAGTGTCAAGGCCATGCCAAAACGGACTCGACGCCGACAGGGCAATGAAGAGTGGCAGCTGGATTGCCAGCGAGTTGGCGATTGCCACGGATGCGTCTGCGGACTGCACGCCAACGTGATAGTGGATGCCGTGACACATGGACCGGCGGGCAGGCCACTGGATTCGCTCGGCGAAGTTCCGGTAGCGCTCATCGTTGGTGACAGTGAGGTCCTGCCATCCGCTGAACGGGTGCAGTCCACCCGGTTGCAGCGCCAGGCCACGTTTAGCCAGCGCCGCCTCGACCTCGTCAAATGTTGCCCTCAGGTCGCGCTCGGCCTCAGGAACCGTGTCGCAAATCCCGGTGATGACCTCGATGCTCGACTGATAGAACTCATGCTTGGCTTTGGGATGCTCATCGCCGAACGGCGCGGCTAACTCAGCGAGCACCTCATCGGAGCGGGCAACGAGCGCTAACGACTCACGGTCGACGATGCCGGCCTCAACCTCGACGCCCAGAGTGTTCTCCGGGGATGCGTTGAACTTCACTTCAATCGTGTCCTCACGTGAGCATCACAGTGTCGATCGAAATTTACTGGCTTTCGGTGCTGTTATTCGCAGGTGCGTACTCGGCTGCAGTACGCGCGACCTTGCCGCGAACCAAGTACCAACCGCCCCACAACAACAACCCGAGCGGAATGACCGCCAACACGGTCGCTTTGCCGGGGACGCCGTCGAACCACAACAGCCCGTAGACGCAGAGCAAGAACACCAAGGTGACGTAGTTTGAGTAGGGCGCAAACGGCAAACGGAACGAGGCCCGTTGGACGCTGCCGGACTTCACACCCCGCAGGTACCCCAGGTGCGCCAGGATCACGAATGCCCAGGTCGCGAGGATCCCAAGTGCGGTGAAGTTCAAGATGATGTTGAACGCATCCGAGGGCGCGAGGTAGTTCAAGACAATGCCGATGAGGTAGCACGAGACGGTCAACGCGACGGCGCCAGCGGGAACCTGCCGCTTGTTCATGACTCCGGTGAACCCCGGTGCTGAGCCCGCAACGGCCATTGAACGCAAGATTCGACCAGTCGCGTAGAGCCCGGAGTTTACGCTTGACAGCGCGGCCGCGAGTACAACGAAGTTCATGATTCCGCCCGCGCCCGGAATCCCGACACTGTTCATGAACGTCACGAACGGACTTTCATTGGCCGAGTAGGCGCTCCACGGCATGAGCAGGGCGAGCAGGGCGATTGAGCCCACGTAGAAGACACCGATCCGCCACACAACAGCGTTTGTGGCCTTCGGGACGATCTTGCGCGGCTCTTCAGTTTCCCCGGCAGCGATGCTGACCATTTCAAGTGCCGCGTAGGCAAACACAACACCCGGCAACACAATGATCGCCGCCACCAAGCCATGCGGGAGCATGCCACCGTTGTCTGCGATGAGTTGCGGTCCGGTGAGCGCACCCGCCTCGATGTCGCGCTTGACCAAGAAGAAGCTACCGATTGCCAAGAAGGCAACGATCGCGGCGACTTTGATCATGGCGGCCCAATACTCGGTTTCCCCGAAGTACTTGACTGCCGACAGGTTGATCGCGAGGACAAACAGCATCGCCAGCAGCGCCACGATCCACTGCGGGACGTCCTCAAAGATCGACCAGTATTGGGTGTAGATCGCGACCGCGGTGATGTCAGCAATACCCCCGGTAGCCCACACGAGGAAGTACATCCACCCGGAGACGTAGGCGCCCTTCTCACCCATAAACTCGCGGGCGTACGAGACGAACGAGCCGGACGTCGGTCGGTAGACAACGAGTTCGCCGAGGGCTCGCACCACGATGAAGGCGAAGATGCCCGCAATCGCGTAGAGCACCACCAAGAACGGTCCGGCCGTGTTCAGCCGTGAACCCGCGCCCAGGAAAAGACCAGTGCCGATCGCGCCACCGACAGCGATCATCTGAATGTGGCGCTTCTTGAGGCCCTTACTGTAGGCCGCGTCTTCGGCAGTCAGCAGCGTTTTTGCAGGCGCGCTCGGGGTATCGGATGACACAGCAAACTCCGATTCGCCCGTGGACAAGTTCGCCATGACGGTACCGACGCGCACTGCACGTTCGCTAGTTGGCGACCACCTCGCCGCGCCTGGCACGCAGCCGGCCGCGCAACCCGGTGGGCTTGGGCGTCGGTGGCTTCGCGCCCGGGTACCCCCACGCAAGCGGGCCCGCCGGTTGCGACATTGCGACCATCAACTCAACGGCGCGGGATACCTCGATTTCGGGGACGGCGAGCGGAGTCTTCTCATCGCGCGCAGACTGCGCGAGCCAGGCTGCCCAGTCCGCTGTCGGCGGCATCGATTCCACAAGGGCGACGTTCGAGTCCCAGTAGGTGTCTTCGATCCGGGCAAGTTCGGCTTGACTCGGGGTGAACGGTGGTCCGGGCGTCAGTTCCGCGAGTCGTTTGACTGCCTGACGTCTCAGTCGAAGGTTGCTGGTGCCGTCGGGCAGCCACCGTGGCAAGTACGGATCAAAGAGTCGCAGGTACGCGACTCCCTCTGCGCTCAGACTGCGATTGGCATCCGAGCGGGCGGGTATCGTCCACGATTCATCGATCGGTATCCCGCTTGCGTTGGCAAATTGATCGATCAACCACCGTGGTTCGCGCTTCTTCTCCTCCAAGTACGGGATGGCTGAGATCGATTCCCGACCGACCACCCGCGCCCAGCGCGCGACGATTTCTTCGCAGTCAATGGATTTGCGATGTCGATCGCAGAACGATTGCGACCAGGTGATCTGGGCGCCGAGTTTCACCTTCTGCGAGAACACGCTCGGCAGGACAAACTCCTGCCGCCGCAGCGCGACCACCACGTCGATGTGGTCAAAGTGGTTCCGCAAAAAGTCAACTGCGTCGGCAACTCGTTCGTCGTTGATGAGGCGAGAACTCAGGTATTCACTCGAGATGATCCAATTCGACTGCTTCGTCACCAGCTTCTTGAGTTGGCGATCAATTTCGCGACGTCTGTCCGCGATCGCTTCTGCCGAATCGAGGCCGATGTGCTGATGAGTCTCAGTAATCCGAGGCTGAAACATCAGCGCGAACTCAGAGTGATTTCGTCGCTGCAAGAAGTCCGGGTACGACCAACCCGTCGAAGAGAGCCTGTCGCGATTCTGCGCCAACAAGGCCTGAATCAGGGTGGAACCGGTCTTCTTCGTGCCGATATGGAGCACGAGCCGTGCCATTGAACCTCCGAGTCATTCGCGCAAACGAACAGCTCGTAAGCGGTGAAATCGATCGGAATCAACCCTAGAAAATCGACATCCAACGGATACCCAGCATTCACCAAGGTGACGGCTTAGAAGAATCCAAATCTGGCGGCAAGTGTCCGTTTGCGCCGGTTTTGCGACCGACGGATTACCAGGGTGACGGCTTGAAGTCCTTAAGGAAGCACCCGTACAGGTCCTCGCCGTTCTCGCCACGAATCACTGGGTCGTAGACGCGGGCCGCGCCGTCCACCAAGTCCAGCGGTGCGTGGAAGCCCTCCTCAGCAAGACGGACCTTCGTCGGATGTGGGCGTTCGTCAGTGATCCAGCCGGTGTCGACTGCCGTCATTAAGATGCCGTCGGTCTCGAGCATCTCAAGCGCACTGGTGCGGGTCAGCATGTTGAGCGCAGCCTTCGCCATGTTCGTATGCGGATGCCCCGGTCCCTTGTAGCGACGGCTGAATTGGCCTTCCATCGCCGAGACGTTGACGACGTACTTTCGGCGTGCGGGCGACGCGGCCATCGATGCGCGCAGGCGACTGATCAAGATGAACGGCGCCGTTGCGTTCGCGAGCTGCACTTCAAGCAGCTCGAGCGCGTCAACCTCATGGACCATCTGTGTCCAGCTGTTTTGTTCATGCAGGTCAGGCAAGAGCCCACCAGCGTCGATCGCGGTTGCGTCCGCGAGTCGAGCCAACGACGACGATCCGCCGGTGAGGGCAGCCGTCGTCAACTGCGCGGCGGTGAGATGTGCAGGTGCTGGTTGGTTGCCTGTGACGGCGCCCATCAGTGCGGCCGGGTGGGCATCGCTTGTCCGACCGAAGGTCACGACGCTCGGCAGCTCACCCTCGGGGAGTTCTTCGGATTCGGACTCAGCAAGTAGCGCGTATGAGCCTGGTGAGCGACGCACTGTCTGGGCGGCGTTGTTGATCAGGATGTCGAGCGGCCCCCGCTCGGCGACCGAATCGGCAAGCGCCACGACCTGCGCGGGATCTCGCAAGTCGATGCCGACGATGTGGAGGCGCCCGATCCAGTCATCGCTGTCAGGCATCGCCTTGAATCTGCGGATCGCGTCGTTCGGGAATCGTGTCGTGATTGTGGTGTCGGCCCCATCACGCAGCAGCCGTAAAGCGATATACATGCCGATCTTCGCGCGGCCACCCGTGAGTAACGCCCGGCGCCCGGTCAGGTCTGTTGAGGCATCACGACGTGACCGATTCTCGGCCGCACACGTCGGGCACATCTGGTGGTAGAAGGCATCGACCACCGTGTAGCGCTCTTTGCAGATGTAGCAGGCCTGCGGACGCAACAGGGTTCCCGCCGACGCCCCTTGGGTCTTCGACACGATCGGCAACCCTTGTGTCTCGTCGTCGATCCGTTCTGGTGAGCCGGTGGCAGTGGCCGCAATGACCGCGTCGTCGTTGGCCTTCACTTCTTCCCGGCGCTCGACGCGGCGTCGTTTGCGCACGGTCTTGAACAGTCCCGCGGTGGCTCGCTGAATCGCAATCGCATCTGGATGTTCAACGGGCAGGTCGTTGAGCTGTTCAAAGACTCGCAGACAAGTAGCGAGGTCGTCCGGGTCAATACCCGCAGCAGCCACATCAACGCGGTCGCCATCGACGATTTCGGTCATCACACTTCCATCTCGCTTGCACCACCTGGACCCACAAAGCCTACGTTGCCGGTTTGCCTGGCAGGATGCGCCCGCGATCGAGGCCGGGGCCCTCGTCTACATTCAGCGCCATGCCGCTGTCACCTGAGCTCACGACCATCGCCGAATCCACGAAGGGATTCATGCCCCCGCGTGAGGCCGCAGCGTTGTTTGACGCCGCGACCCTGGCCAGCCCCGGCATCTGGCTTGAGGTCGGTACGTACTGCGGGAAGTCCACGGTCATCCTCGGCGGCGCCGCGAAGGCGGCAGGTGCAACTGTGATCGCGCTTGATCACCACCGCGGATCCGAAGAGAACCAGGTTGGGTGGGAGTGGCACGACGAGTCACTCGTCGATCCCGAAGCCGGGTGCCTCGACACGTTGCCGTCACTTCGCCGAACACTGCGAATCGCTGGACTCGAAGACACCGTCACCCCGATCGTTGGCAGCACTCAATCGGTCGGAGCGTGGTGGTCAACTCCGCTGGAGTTCCTATTCCTTGACGGAAACCACACCGAGGAAGTCGCCCAACACGACTACTCCGCGTTTGCCCGCCACGTCAGCCCTGACGGGATCTTGGCAGTTCACGACGTGTTCCCTGATCCGGCCGATGGCGGGCAGCCGCCGTGGCACGTGGTGCAGCGGGCTGTCGAATCGGGTGCATTCATTCAGCTCGCGGTGACAGATTCCCTGCGCGTGCTGCGCCGAGTTCCCGGCATCGACTTCCGCTAGCGCGGGTCTTAGCTCGTCGAAGCAACGACGGCGCGGGCTGCCTCAACCGAGGCTAGGTGCACCTCGTGGCCTCGGCACGCTGCTTCCTCGAAGGGCAGTCCCACGGGGAGGTCACGGCCGTTGAACAGGTCGAGAGTCGATCCGCCAGCCAACGCGTCGCACGCGAGTACGACTGCGGCGGAGGTCCACGACGATGCTTCGCCGGGCCAGAAGACCATCTCGTCAACGACGATTCCGGTCCAGTAGGAACCGTCTTCTCGGCGCAAGCATTGGATGTTCGCGAGCAACGTCGCGGCCGTCTCATCCTGACCGTTGATAATCAACGCCATCGCCAACTCGGCGGTTTCTGCACCGGTCATCCATGGCCGATCCGACACGCAGCGCGCACCGAATCCTTCGATGATGAAGTCGTCCCAACGGGCCGCAAACATGTCTGCCGCGGCCTGACCGTGAACGGCGCCACCGAGGGCCGGGTAGTACCAATCCATCGAGAAACGGCTTTTGTCGAGAAACACCTCCGGGTGTTCGGCGACTGCGTGCTTGAGCAGTCCTGCCGCAATCTCCCATTCCGGCTGCGGTTCACCGACCAAATCAGCGAGTGCGAGTCCGCAACGCAGCGCCTGATACGTCGAGGACGAACCGGTCAGTAGTGCACCGTCGTTGGTGACACCTTCCGGCGATCGACCCCACGAGATCGAACCGTTCGGCAACTGCATCCCGACGACGAAATCCAGTGCACGCTTGACGTTGGGCCACAGGTCGACCGGCAAGGAACTGTCTGCGGTGACCAGCCACCACTGCCACATTCCGACCGCGATGTACGCGCACTGGTTGGTGTCGACGGAGGCATCAAGAACGCGATCCTCGTCGTACGACATAGCCCACGAGCCGTCCGCTGCCTGGTTCCGGCGCAGCCATTCGTACGCCGCACGGGCCTCATCAATTCGGCCGCCGAGGGTCAACGCCATCGCGCATTCCACGTGGTCCCAGGCATCCGTGTGGCCGTCTGGCCAAGGCAAGGATCCACTTGGTTGTTGCGCCGCGGCTATCGCATCAACGGTCTGGTGCAGCTGTTGCGCGGTGAGCACTCCCGGTGCGTCACGCAGTTCATGCCGCGGCATGTTCACGAACCAGTGGCTTGCGCAGGTACACGACGTAGCTCTTGCCGATGATCGGATTCAGTGAACGTTCGGCAATGCGGGTCAACTTCGGTGCACTCATCATGTCCCAGACCAGAATCCGGTGGTATGCCTTGACTAGCGGGTTGCTGTCGTTGTCGACGCCAACCGCACACTTGAGCCACCAGTACGGGGCATGCAGTCCGTGAGCGTGGTGATCACCGATGAGTTCCAAACCTGTCCGCGTGAGACGGTCCTTGAGGAGGTCGCCCCGGTAGATGCGCACATGCCCACCCTCAACTTCGTGGTAGTCGTCCGACAGCGCCCAACAGACCTTCTCCGGCAGCCACCTCGGCACGGATACAGCGATGATGCCGCCAGGCTTGAGCACCCGAGTCAGCTCTGCCATCGCGAGGGTGTCCTCCGGCAGGTGTTCCATCACTTCAGCCGCGATGATCTTGTCGAACGAGTTGTCCTCGAACGGCAGTGAATAGGCATTCCCGCGAACGGTCGTTGCCGTTGCTCCCTCGGGCACTTCACCCTCGGCTGCCATCGCTTCGAACATGTCGGCGACGTCTTTGAGTTCCTTGGCATCCATATCGAGCGCGACGACGTCCGCACCTTGGCGGTACAGCGCAAAGGCGTGGCGGCCGCCACCGCACCCCATGTCCAGGATCCGTTCCCCTGGTTCAACGGGGAATCGGTCGAAGTCAACTGTCAGCACGGGATCTCCATCGGTTCGGTCTTGCGTCAGCTCAGGTCTTTGACATCGTGGTCTTGGCGGGAGCGGTCGCGGCGGCTTCCGCACGCTCCGCGATGCAGCGGCGGTACCAGTCGGCGGTACGCGCGGCAACCACACTCCAGGTGTAGTTCTCGATGACCCGCTTGCGCCCGGTTGCACCGAGGCGAGCAGCGAGGTCATCATCGTCAAGGATCTGGCCAATGGCGACGGCGAGCGCTTGCGGGTCGCCGGGCTCCACACGCAAGGCGGCCTCGCCATCCGGGCCGACGACCTCCGGCAGTGCACCGGCGTTCGTTGCAACCAGCGGGGTTGCGCACGCCATGATCTCGACAGCGGGCAGGCTAAATCCTTCGTACAAACTTGGTACCACTGCGACCTGAGCGGAACCAAAAAGCTCAACCAAGTCGGATTCGGCAACGTCGCTGCGGAACTCAACCGCGTCATGAAGGTCGAGGCGTTCCAACGTCTCTTCCGTCGCGCCGCCTTCGCGTAGCGAACCGACGACAATCAAGTGAACGTCGCGTTCGGTGCGCAGTTTGGCCAATGCCTCCAACAACGGGACGAGGCCCTTGAGCGGAACATCGGCGCTGGCGGTGGTAACGATCCGACCAGGCACCCGCGGCGTCGTGGGCGGAACAAATACATCGTGTTCGACGCCGAGTGGAACGACGGTAATGCGCTCTTGATCAACACCAAACGACGCGGCGATGTCCACTCCCGAGGACTCACTGACGGTCAGGATTTCGGGCATTCGCTGCGCAACGCGACGCTGCATCCGTAGGAACGAATACCAGCGATGGATCATGAATTTGCGACGAAGGTTCGCGCTAGCGAGTTCAAGGGACTTGTCGACCGTGATCGGGTGGTGAATCGTGGCGACGACCGGAAGCCCCTGCTTCTCCATCAACACCATCCCGTAGCCAAGGGTCTGGTTGTCGTGAATGATGTCGGGCTGCTGGGCAGCGGGTCGTTTGGACAGCAGTCGACGCGCGCGCATGCTGAACGTCAATGGCTCTGGGAAGGCACCAGTACACATCGACAAGAATTCGTACACATCGATCGGTGAGCGGAACTCCGAGGGCCGCGGAACCCGGAACGGGTCAGGCTCGCGATAGAGGTCGAGGCTGGGCACCTTCGTCAGCCTTGGACCTGCATCCAACGGTGGATACGGCGGGCCGCTAATCACCTCAACGTCGTGGCCGAGCGCCGCGAGTTCCCGCGACAGGTGACGAATGTAGATGCCTTGGCCACCGCTATGAGCCTTGCTCCGGTATGAGAGCAACGCAATACGCAAGGGCTGATGCACGTCTGCCGGGGGTTGCGCGCCGCCGGAGTCAGCATGCTGGTCGCGCAACAAGAGCTCCTACTACATGGGAAGGTCACACCGAAGCGCCGAGCGCGGATGCGGATGGTTCTTCCTTTAACTCTAACCGACGGTTCCGTAGGCCGTGCAGGGTTCGGTCGTGCCGGTGCACGGTGTGGCACAGGTCGCACACGGTTCGACCCTGTGATCCACAGTCCACGGCCGGACAGCAGCCATCCGATCAGGCTCACCCGATCGGATGGTTTTGTGTCCAGCGATTCCCTCCGTTCAGCCAAGATTCGGCCCACAGCGGGTGAGATCGCCAAGAATTGGGACGACTTTCGTTGGTTTGCGGGATAGCCTCAAGAGGTGAAGGCAAAGGTGTTCGGCGCGTGCCTCGCAGCCGTCACCGTGGCTGCGGGCGTGCTGTTACCTGCCACCCAGGTAGCCGCTGCGAATGACCCTGGAACGCCCACTACCCGTGTTGTCGGTGGCAGCGTCGTTGATCAGACCGCAACCGCAACGCCCTGGTTCGCTTTGCTCGATGTGAAGTTCCGGTCAGGTCGGGGAGTATGCGGAGCATCGGTGATCGATTCGGAATGGCTCTTGACAGCGGCCCACTGTGTGAAGGACGGGCGGTCGCTCGCCAGCGTTGGCGGCAGCGGCGCGTTCATCAACCCCACAACATTTGACGATCCAGGCGAGCGGGTGAAGTTCTCGCGCATCTACGTCCACCCGAAGTTCAATATTCGCACGATGCGCAACGACCTGGCCCTGATTAGGACGGCGACCCCGATGGAGACCGAACCCATCGCCTTCGCCGGATCCAAGCGCTCGCCGAAGAAGGGCACGGCGCTCGAGGTCTTCGGGTTTGGCTCGAAGAGTCGCGGCCACCAGGCCGTCGCAGACGTACTCAATAGCGCCAGGGTTTTGGACCGTGCTGGCACCAAAGCTGCGTGCGGTCGGTACGGCTCGAGCTACCACCGAGTCTCGATGCTGTGCGCCGGAATCCCGAGCGGACGAAGCGACGCATGCCAGGGCGATAGCGGCGGTCCGCTGACGACCGTGGCCGGGCAACGCGTGCTGGTTGGAATCGTCAGTTGGGGCGATCGATGCGGATCTGCCAAGTACCCGGGCGTCTACACCCGCGTCTCGACGCAGGCGAGGTTCATCACCAAGGTAACCGGAGTCCGGGCAGTTCGGTAGCCCTCGTCGGGGCGACATTCTGCGCCGCCTCCTGACCTCGAATCTGCCGCTGACATGATGGTTCGACGCGCAACCACGTAGGTGTCCGTCACTTGGTGGCGGGCCCATCCGCTCAGGAGATCTCGTTGAACGTTGAATCACATCACGACACGTACCCACACATGCTCGCGCCGCTTGACCTTGGGTTCGTGACGCTGCCGAACCGTGTCTTGATGGGGTCAATGCACGTTGGCCTTGAGGAAGCTGAGGACGGCTTCAACCGGATGGCGGCGTTCTACGCGGCTCGCGCACGCGGTGGCGTGTCCCTCATCGTGACGGGCGGGATCGCGCCAAACGACGAGGCGCGGCCGTATCCCGGTGGCGCAAAGTTGTCGACGCCGGACGAAGCCGACCAGCACCGCGTCGTCACGGACGCCGTGCACGCTGCGGGCGGTCGCATTGCGATGCAGATCTTGCACTTTGGGCGTTACGCGTATCACCCGGAGTTGGTCGGCCCGAGCCCGATTCAGGCCCCGATCTCGCCGTTCCCACCGCGCGAGATGACGTCCGACGACATCGAGCGCACGATCGAGGACTTTGTCCGATGCGCCGAGTTGGCTCAGAGTGCTGGGTACGACGGCGTCGAGATCATGGGTTCAGAGGGCTACCTCATCAACGAGTTCATCGCCACGCGCACGAACCACCGGACCGACGAGTGGGGTGGCTCGTATGAGAACCGCATCAAATTCGCAGTTGAGATCGTACGGCGGGTTCGCGAGCGGGTAGGCGCGGAATTCATCATCATCTACCGGTTGTCAATGCTCGACCTCGTCGATGACGGGTCCACGCTGGCAGAGGTCATCACGCTCGCGCAAGAGATTGACGCCGCTGGCGCCACGCTGCTCAACACCGGGATCGGCTGGCACGAAGCGCGGATCCCGACGATCGCGACGAGTGTTCCGCGGGCGGCATTCACTTGGGTTACCGCGCAGCTGCGTAGCGAGGTCTCAATCCCGCTCATCACGAGCAACCGAATCAACACCCCCGAGGTCGCCGAGGACGTGTTGGCACGCGGGCAGGCGGACATGGTGTCGATGGCGCGACCGTTCCTCGCCGACCCGGACTTCGTGCGCAAGGCGGAGCAGGGCCGGTCCGATCGGATCAACACGTGCATCGGGTGCAACCAGGCCTGCCTAGACCACACCTTCAGTCTGCAGATCACCTCGTGCCTGGTGAACCCGCAGGCGTGCCACGAGACGGTACTGACAATCGAACCGGCGGACACGCGTCGCCGGGTGGCCGTGGTTGGTTCAGGCCCGGGCGGGTTGGCATGCGCTGTCACTGCCGCACGTCGCGGGCACAACGTGACGCTGTTTGAAGCCGACGACAAGATCGGCGGCC
>JBAYVO010000025.1:0-17923 GCA_041674545.1 Candidatus Nanopelagicales bacterium
CGTCCGTGGCGGCACCCTGGTGCTCTATCAAGTAATGGGTGTCTGCGGCATCATCCTCGGCCTCCTCTTCTCGCTCGCACTATCGGGCACCGCCTGGCTCGATAGCTGGCGCATCATGCTCGGCCTCGCTGCAGTGCCGGCGCTTATCTTGCTGCCGGTCATCATGAAGCTCCCAGAAACAGCGCGCTGGTACGTCATGAAGGGGCGTATCGCTGAGGCCCGTACCTCGATGGCCCTGACCGACCCTGAAGCGAACGCCGACGAAGAGATCAAGTCGATTCAGGCAGCAAACGAAGAAGAGCGTGGGGGCGCGATCAAGGAAATGCTGCGCAAACCGTACGCGCGCGCAACATTCTTCGTGGTTGGACTCGGCTTCTTCATTCAGATCACCGGTATCAATGCCACTGTCACCTACGGCCCACAGATCTTCAAGGCCATGGGCGTGGAGAGCGCATCGCAGCAGATCCTGATGGCGCTGCTTGTGCAGTGCTTTGCGCTCGTCTCGGTACTTGTCGCAATGAAGTACGTCGACAACTGGGGCCGTCGTCCGGTGCTGCTCACCGGTATCGCGATCATGATCGCCGCACAGCTGATGCTGGTCGTTGCATTCGCCACACAAGAGGGCGATACGTTCCAAACCTGGCAGATCGTGCTCGGCTTCGCTGGCTTGGCGTTGATCAACGTCGGCTTCGTCTTCGGGTTCGGGGCACTCGTTTGGGTGTACTCCAGCGAATCGTTCCCGGCCCGTCTGCGCACCCTCGGTGCCAGCGCGATGCTGACAAGCGACCTCGTTGCCAACCTCATCATCGCCCAGTTCTTCCTCACCGTCATGGCCACGCTCGGCGGCGCCGGATCCTTCGGCCTGTTCGCCCTGTTGGCCGTCCTCGCCTGGGTCTTCGTCTTCAAGCTTGCGCCTGAAACCAAGGGCCGCAACCTTGATGACATCCAGGAATTCTGGGAGAACGGCGGCAAGTGGATTACCTCGGACGACGAGAAGGTCGCATCCAAGAAGTAACTCCACCAAACTGACATTCCCGGGGCAGCGCAAGTTGCCCCGGGACTCAGACCCGCTCGTCATGCTTTGATCAACGAGCGAATCGATTGACAACTACGTGAAGGGCACAAAATGTTGCGAGCCGGAGTAGACCTAGGCGGAACAAAAATTCAGGTCGCGATCGTCGACAAACTCAACCGCGTGTTGGGCACCGATCGGCGGCCAACTCCGACCGTAGGTACACCGGATGGCGTGACCGACACAATTGCCTCCTCGGTAAAGGCAGCAGTGGCAGACGCGGGAGTCGACCTCGAAGACCTCGTTGGTGTTGGCGTGGGTGGCCCAGGCCAGATCGACAAGGACGCTGGCACGCTGAGTAACGCGGGCAACCTTCCCGGATGGATGATCACCTATCCACTCAGCGCGGAGCTTTCGCAACGCCTTGGTGGCGTTCCGGTTGAGCTTGGCAATGACGTCCAGGTGGGCGTGAACGCCGAGGTTCGACTCGGTGCTGGCCGCGAGTACAACTCACTGCTCGGCGTGTTCTGCGGAACTGGCGTCGGCGGCGGGCTCGTCATTGACGACGAACTCTGGCTCGGCCGTGGCGCTGCTGGCGAAGTCGGCCACATGAAGATCATGGCCAAGGGTGGCGCTAAGTGTGGCTGCGGACGACGCGGCTGCATGGAGGCCTACGCAGGACGTGCGGCGATGGAGCTGACTGCCCGCAAGTGGGCCAAGAAGGGCATGAAGACCGACCTCTTCAAGATCATGGAGAAGAAGGGCAAGCCTCGTTTGGCTAGCGGCGTCTGGGACACCGCGCTCAAGCGCAACGACAAGATGGCCACCACGCTCATCAACCGCGCCGTGTGGGCGCTCGGTGCCGGGATCGGAAGTGCAGTCAACCTCACCGATGTGCAAGCGGTGATCATCGGTGGCGGCCTTGGGATCCGACTCGGCCAGCCATTCGTGGACGACATTCGCAAGGCGATGCTGCCGAACCTCATCAAGCCGCAGGATCCGCCAGTCGTCCTGCTCGCTGAGCTTGGCGACATGGGTGGTGCGCTCGGTGCTGCACTCCTCGTCGAGAAGTACATCAAGCCACCAGTACGCAGAGCCGGGGCCAAGAAGGTGGCAAAGCGACCGATTCGCAAGACCGTGAATCAGACCGCTGCAACAACCTCTGCCGCTGTCGCCAAGCAACCAGCTCCCGCGCCAACGAAGGCAGCCGCGAAGAAGGCGCCTGCCCGCAAAGCACCGGCCAAAAGGACCGCTGCACGCAAGGCTCCGGCGAAGGCGACCGCCGCACGCAAGGCTCCGGCGAAGGCGACAGCCAAAAAGGCGCCGGTAAAGCGAGCAACCGCAACCAAGACCGCGGCGACTCGAAAGGCACCAGCGAAGAAGACCGCAGCAGGTCCGGCAGCGATCATCGCTGACGCAGCCCGCAAGATCGTGGCGGGCAGCTAGCACTAGACCACGAAGGGCGGATCCTCACCAGCGGGACTGGTCGAGGGTCCGCCCTTCGTTATGTCTGGCGACCTGCGTCGCGTGCAACGTTCGTCTAGGGAGCGACGCACTTCCTCACACGCCGGGCCCGTGAACCCAATCGCCCCGGCGCATGACGGATTCGACCTCGAGGCGTGGGCCAAGTACGAGCAGATCCGCCCGCTTCCCTGGGGCGATCACCCCACGATCATCCAGACCCATCATTCGAGCAGGATTCGTGGAGAGCATCTGCACGACTTGGTCAAGCGAGACTCCGCCCTCGAGCACCACGTACCGCATCGCCCAATCCAATGTCAGGGTGCTTCCGGCAATCGCGCCACCTTCGACGAGGCGCGCGGTGCCATCCACCACATCAACTTCCAGCTGCCCGAGCAGGTAGCGACCATCGGGCGCACCCGCCGCACCCATCGCGTCTGTGATGAGCGCAACCCGCGCGGTGCCAGCCTCGTTGTGTACCAGCCGGAGTACAGCGGGGTGCACATGAACTCCGTCGGCGATCAGCTCGACAGTGACGCGCGGGTCTTCCATCAACGCTCCGATTGCCCCGGGGTCACGGTGATGTAGCGGACGCATCGCGTTGGAGAGGTGAGTCGCGACGGTGGCTCCCGCCGCAATTGCTAGCTTCGCCTGTTCGTAGTTGGCATCCGTGTGGCCGATGGCGACAACGGCATCGGCCCGCAAGATTTGATGGATCGCTTGAATCGAGCCGGGGAGTTCCGGGGCAATCGTCACCATTTTGATTCGCCCGCCACCCACGGCGAGGAGCTCACCAACCTCCGCGCTATCTGGGGCACGCAGCAACGCTGAGTCGTGAGCACCGCAGTGCAGCGTGCTCAGCCACGGTCCTTCGAGGTGGATACCGAGTAGGACGTCCTGGTCAACCAGAGGTGTGAGCGTGCGGATCTGTTCAGTCAGTGCTTCGCGCGTTCCGGTTACCAGGCTGGCCATGATTGACGTTGTGCCATGGCGCAGATGCAGTTCGGCGGCCCGGAATGCTTCAGCGGCATCGGTGGTGATGAACGTGTTGCCCCCACCGCCGTGGCAATGCTGATCGACAAACCCGGGGATCAGCGCCCGGCCGTGCAGGTCGAAGTCCACCGGTTTGATTGGTTCGCCAATTCCGCGGTCGACGATGAGTTCGCCCTCAACCTCAACCCATCCGGACTCGACCAAACCCTGGTCAGTGACCACTCGGCCACCTGCAAAAACCGTCACCAAATCCTCCCGACTAACACCAACACACGTGGTAACACCACGTCCGCCCCACCCTATGGCGCAAGCGCCCCCACCGCCTGCCTAGCGGCGGACAGCGGTTGTGCAGGCGGTCATTCCCACGAGTGACTGCGGTCTCACTGACAGCTCTCGGGTGAAAGGTCATCGATTTCGCACGTCTGGGTGTTATCGATTGGGCGAATGTTTGAGTGTTGGCTCAAGTGCGCCAAACGGGACTCCGAACGAGCATCCGAACAGGAAAAGTCGAGTCAGAGCATTTAGCCTGACAGCGACTACTGGCATTACCTACGGAGGCACCATGCGAAAGACATCCATAACCGCAGCAATCACCGTGACCGCAGTTGCTGCGCTTGGATTGATCGCACCTAGTTCGATGTCCGCCACTCCTGTGACCAGCGGGGTTGAAGTGGCATGGAAGCTCGACAACACCTGGACGTCGGGCTTCCAGGCGAGCGCTAAAGTGACAAACCGGACAGGGGCACCGCTAGACCCATGGGCGGTGGACCTCTCGATGGGCCACCAAATCACCTCGTTCTGGGATGCCAACCGAGTCGCGATCCCGGGGGGCTACCGAATTACCGGGCCTAACTGGGCGAAAGCCATCGCTCCCGGCGCGACCGCGTCGTTTGGACTCGTGGCAAACAAAGCCGGTACCGCACCGCTGGCACCAACGCAATGCGCAGTCGCCGGTACAACCTGCACGCTGACTGGTGACCAGGTGGTCGCCCCAACTCCCACTCCCACTCCAACGCCGACACCAACCCCCACTCCAACCCCCACACCAACCCCAACTCCGACACCAACGCCCACCCCAACCCCCACACCGACCCCCACCCCCACCCCGACACCCACCCCCACGCCCACCCCAAGCCCGACGAGCGCCGCACCCGCACTGACGGTCGTGTTAAAGAATTCCAGCGATTGGGGTTCCGGAAGGACGATCGATGCGACGGTGAAGAACACCGGGTCGACACCTTCGACCTCGTGGGCCGTGACCATGCCGTGGGCCGGTCAAGTGCAGGCCTGGAATGCCTCCGCCAGTGCAGCCAACGGCAACGTCACGATGAAGAACGTTGCGTGGAACGGTTCGCTTGCACCCTCGGCAACCACCACGTTCGGGTTCAACGATTCCTCACCATCGATGCCTTCGCCCGCGACCTGCACCGCCACCGTTAACGGCCAGTCCGCAGCCTGCTCAATCTCAATCGCCGGTGTAACGGCGTCACCCACACCGACCACACCAACGCCAACCCCCACGCCGACACCCACCCCGACCGTGACGACGCCGAGCCCAACCCCCACGACGCCGTCACCTTCCCCGACGAGCGAATCTCCGACTCCAACCCCAACTCCGACTCCAACCCCCACGGGAACGACACCGCCCTCCAGCCCTGACGCTCCAACGACTCCCGCGGGCAAGCGCACCGTCGCCTACTACACCGCTTGGTCGACGTACGGCCGCAACTACCAGGTCTCACAAATGCCCGCCGCGCAGTTCACGCACATCAACTACGCATTCGCGAACATCGCAAACGGCCAGTGTGTCCTGGGCGATCCCTACGCCGACACGGACAAGGCATTCCCTGGTGATTCATGGGAGACCGGATCCAAGCGTGGCAACTTCAACCAGTTGGCCAAGCTGAAAGCCGCCAATCCACACTTGCGGACCCTGATCTCGGTCGGCGGCTGGACGTGGTCAGCGAACTTCTCGTCGGCCGCTGCAACTGAGCAGTCACGTGCCACATTTGCCCAGTCGTGTGTTGCCTTCATGAAGCAGCACGGGTTCGATGGCATCGATATCGACTGGGAATACCCCGTCTCCGGCGGGCTGCAGAACGGCGTCGCGGCAGACAAGCCCAACTACACGCTGCTGCTGCAAGCTCTCCGGGATGAACTGACGCGCCAGGGCACTGCCGATGGCGGTAAGCACTACGACTTGACGATCGCCGCACCTGCGGGCCCGTCGACACTGCAGAACCTCGAAATCGACAAGATCTCCGGGATCCTCGACTGGATCAACCTCATGACGTACGACTACCACGGCGGGTGGGAATCGAAGACCGGCCACAACGCACCGCTCGCCCAGCCAAATGGCGATCCCGGACCGGCCGGACTCAACATCGATTCGACAGTGAATGCCTACCTCGGTGCCGGTGCTCCTGCCAACAAGCTCGTGCTCGGCGTTCCGTTCTATGGCCACAGCTTCGCCGGGGTTGGCTCGGCAAACAACGGCCTCTTCCAGACAACGTCTGGCGTCGGGACGGGCACCTGGGAGCCCGGCAGCGTGGACTACAAGGACATCGCGGCCAACTACCTCCCCCGCCTGCAGCGACACTGGGATGCCAGCGCCAAGGTGCCCTACCTCTACGACGCGGCAAAGCGAGAGTTCATCAGCTACGACGATCCGGAGTCGATGGGCCACAAGGCCAACTACATCGCCGCGAAGGGCCTCGGTGGTGGAATGTTCTGGGAAATCTCCGGCGACACCAGCGACTACGCACTGCTCGATTCGCTCAACGCCAACATGCAGTAGTGGCTGTGCAGTGTGAATTGTGGCGGCAGCCTCTGACACAGAGAATTGTGACTGTCTGCAACTGCTGACATCAGCCGTTCGGTTGATATCTCGGCAATTGACGAACCGTCCAATCAGCCGCCGCGGCTAGCTTGCGCGAACCAGGAGTTCTCTGTGTTCGCGTGGTCATTGACCGGCTCGTTCGACAGTGAACTCTCCAAAGAAAGTTCGCACTGAACGAGGTAGACCCGTGGCGCTACGGCCCAAAACAGCGAGAGTTCGTCGTGGAAGCTTGGCGACTCAACCCCTGTTGATGCTCCGGAGTATTCGATTGACGATCGCCCTGATCGTGATCGCCGCGCTATGCGCGACGCTGCTCATGGACGTCCCTTCGCGGGCGACAGAGACGGCCCAGGCCGCTGCCGAGGCCTCGTCGAACGCAGAAGCTACCCCGCAGGCCGAACCCGCCCCGGCCACTGCACCGGCTCCTGCCCCGAGCAAGCTCGCGGCGGCATGGCGCAAGGGCAAGCGCACGCGGGCCAACGACCTTCCCGCCTTCCACGCTCACCTCGCGCAGCTCGCACCCGTGCGCACTGGCGGATTCGGTGTGATGGAGGCAAAGATCCTGCGCCAGAAGACTCCCGGTGCACGGAATCTCAAGACCCGCAACGTGCGAATTGCCGTCAAGCTCCCCAAGGGTCTCGACGTTTCAAAGGTAAGAGCCGGTGGCTGGAAGTGCCGGACGCCTGGGCGAACAGCGATCTGCCAAACAAGGTCAAACAAGGTCCTCGCGCGCAAGCTCTCACCGCGGGAACTCCCGATGCGAATCAAGACCAAGGGCAACAAGGCCAAGCGCCTGGCTAATCGGGACGCCCGGGTCACCTACACCACGTCGTGGCAGCAGTTCCGTGGCGGAAAGTGGATGACCACAAAGATCAAGTCAACGTCAAAGCTGAAGGTCGAACCGCGACTCGGTCTGAGGGTCGCCTCCGCCTCCGGTCCAGTGATGGTCGGTGTCCGGTCAGACGGTGACGCGAGTGTGCGGCGCTTGAACCTCACCGCCGAGGTCATCAACACCCACAACGACCAGGTCGTCGGTGTCTGGACGCAGACCAAGGGCCCGAAGGTCACCTTCCTCAACTCAGAAGGCCGTTCGGTCGGCAAGGTCCGCTCCAGAACCCCCATCACCAAGGAAGGCGGCCAGACGGTCGTCATCCCGAAGCGGGTGAAGAAGCCGACCAAGTTCACTTTCAAGCTCGTCGTCAAGCAACGCGGTGCGGCCGTCACCAAGAAGGTGAACGTGCGGGTGATTCCGCAGGTCCTCGGCCAATTCGATCCCAACACCGACCAGTCGATCAACAATCTGCTCGATCAGGCGACCGCTAGCTCGACCGCCGCGCGCACTGAAGGCCTCGCCACTCGAACGTCAGCGTTCCGCGATGGAACGATTGCGGGCCCAACTGTGCTGCGAACTGGCACCAGCGCGCGCACCACCGTCGGCTACACCCCCGGCAAGAGTGAAGTGAAGTCCGTCGAATGGTCCGTGGCGTCCGGTCAGCAGGGACTTCTGGAGAGCGCGTCCACCGACGGCTTCGCCATGAGCTTTGCGGCCCCACCAAACGCTGGCGAGGCCGTGGTGCTGGTCGCCCGCGCGACGCTCGCTGACGGTGCGGTCGTCGAACGGTCGAAGATCGTTGTGGTGGACCCCACGATCGAGAACAACAGCGTGAAATACCTGCCTGCTGGGTACGTGAGCTCACCGGGAGCAAACCAACAACAGTTCGGCGTCCAGAATGCCTCCAACACGGCCACCCCGGACGCCGAAAGTGCGGACGTCAACGAAGGCCCCGCCGACCCAACGGACTCAGCAACGGCAAGCCCGTCAGAACCTGCCGATGAGTCGCCGTCGCCCAGTGACTCCGGTTCCACGCCTGCGGAGCCGTCCGAGGCACCATCGGTTGAGCCGAGCCCGACCGAATCCGAGCGTCCCATCAAGCCAAACGCCGTGCCATCCACGCCGAGTGAAATCGCCTTCTGCAACCTGGTGTCCACGCTTTCCACCGCCACCACCGATACGACGATCGCGGCCAAGTTCGGTTCAGTCTTGACCCTGAAGCAAGCGACCACAACCATCCCGGCCGCACCTGCTACGTGCCTGTCGCCAAACGCGGCGATTACGTTCACTGGTGCGCTCCTCGCCCACGCCGGTTCAGAGTTCCGGGCAGTCAAGGGAAAGATCACGCTTGACGGAATCACGCTGTCGGACGGCGACTTTGCGATCCCGACCCCATGGCAGCAATACCTGCCGGGAGTCTCTGTTCTGCCACTGAAGACCCTCCAGGGCGAACCAATTGTGATCCCACTGACCGACGGAGTCTGGGACAGCGTTGCTGGCAAGTTCGTTGTCTCGGGTCGTGGATTCAACCTCGAATGGCTGCCGTTGCCTGGTGGCTGGAACTTCGCGGACGACGGCTTCACTCTCACTCTCGCGACGGTGAACATTCCGAATCCCGCGTTGCCGACCCCGAGCCCCTCGGGAACCACGACACCAGAGCCGACCCCAACCGGCACCGAGCCTGCACGCGTTGACGTCGCCACGATCCTGGTGGAGCAACTTGCTGAGGCGAACCCGGCGTCGGGGACCGGATCAGTGTTGTTCAACGTTGGCATCATCAACGGCGAGGCCAACCAGATCAACGTGGAGGTCGCCGGGATCGGCGTGTACGAAGCTGCGAACGGCAGCCAACTGCAGGCGTCCGGCTCAGGCACGATCAACGTCAACGAGCGCACCGGTTCTGTGCGCGTCGGACTCGACTGCATGACCGACGGCGAACCGTCCGAAGAAGCGTGCCAACTTGTGGACGGCTTCTTCATGCGAAGCGGCGAACTCACGTGGAGCAACGAGGTCGGCAATGCCGGAATCAGCTTCGCCGCCGACTTTGAAATTCGGACCGGCGCCCCCGATGTTGGCGAGAACGACAGCAACTACCAGGGCGAGAAGACGTACCAGTTCTCCGGTAGCGGAAGGTTCGCATCGACGACGGATTGGGATCTGACAGTCAGTTCCGAGACTCCCTGGCAGGTCAGCAAAAACATCACGCTGGCTGGCCTCTCCGGATCGATCGGAATGACCCCTACCGAAACCGCACAGGGTGCTGCGTCATCGAAGTTCCTCATCGACTTGCGCGGCCGGATGGACAACTCGTCGATGGGTGAGCGCGTCACCGTGAACTCGGTATCGGCAAGTGTCACCAACATGTGTTCTGAAGAGAACGTGGCGAGCGGGATCTGCGCCGTGGGCGAGCTGCGGATCGACGTCGTCATCAACGGCACGTTAGCCTTCAACAACAAGCCTGCGAAGACGTTCCAAGCAAGTGCGACCTTCAACATCACCACCATGAAGTTCGTTGCGTCGGCAAGCTTGTCAAAGATCAAGTTTGGGCCTGAGAACATGCAGATCACCGACGTTGGATTGACTCTGACGAACACTGCCTCTAACTCTGGTGCCTGCCGAGCGAAGGACAGTCCCAACCCCACAACCCCCGCACCGAGCGGTTGGGCACTCGCGATCCAAGCTCGCGGTAAGGCATTCGGCCTGACTCTGGACTTCGGTGGCCAAATCACCCTCGATCGTGAGTACTGCGTGTGGGCAACTCCGGCGCAAACGGTCAACGTTGCCGACGACGTCAACGTCCAAGATGCCACTTTCGCCTACACGAGTTACGCGCAAGGCGCGACGGTGCACGTGCCACAGCTCGGCACTGGCCCGGACACCCCGGCGAAGCAAATCGACGTTCCTGCCGGCAAATTCAAGCTCTCGGGTTCATTCGAACTGCAGGATGACGTAGCCAGCCAGATCGACGACGATCCGAACTCCAAAACAGTCGGCGCGAAGGTTGAGATCGAGGCTCTACTCAACAGCAACCTCACTGGCTTCGAAGCGACCGTCAAGTATGTCGTGGGCAAGCCGATCTACTTCACCGGCAGCGCGAATGAGACTCACCTCTCGATGCAGTCCGTGAGCCTGCGCATGGCCGTCAACACCACCGGTATCGCCATGAGCTTCGCGATTGGTTTGAACTTCCACACCATCGCTGGCCCCGACCCGGTGGAACAACCTGCCTCCGACACTCCCCTCTACGGCGAGATAGAAGTTGCCTTCAGCACAACGAAGGGACCGGAGCTGAGTCTCAAGGTGGGCGTGGACGTCAACAACGGACCGGTGCAGAACGCGTTCGGCCAGACGGGCCTAACCCTTAAGGCACTCTCGGTGGCAGCGACGCTGTCTGCCCAGCCGTCGTTCTCCTTCGCCGGGAGCGCGAGCTTCCCGACCGACTGGGTTGAGAAGGTTGAACTCCGGGAGGGCGCAACAATCTCGATCGGCTTCGTTGTCTCCTACACCGCCCCTTGCATCGCGTTCCAGCTCAACGGCAAGAAGGCGAACGACGGAATCAACGTTTACGAGACCGGCTTCGACCTCGCCGGAATGGGCTTCCTCACCGCGCGGCAATTCAGCTTCATGATTGCCCCGCAGGAGTGCAAGCTCCCCCTCGGCCCCGGCACTTGGTACACGATGCCCGCAGGTTTCGGCTTCTGGTTCGACGGAGCGATCCTCGGTGCGCCAGTGACCGTCGGCTTCAACGTCAAGCTACCAAGCCCGTCGAGCCCCGGCTTCGCGGTCAAGGCCAAGCTGCAGATTCCCGCGCTGGCGATCCCTGGTGTCACGCTTTCCGGCGCAACCGGCAAGGACAGCCCCGTGTTGGTCGACCTCGATATCGACACAGCTGAACGGCGCTACTACGGAAAGATTGATGCGTCGATCGAGATCGGAATTGGCAGCAGCTTCACCCTTGCGAGCGTGAAGATCTTTGCTGAATTCGACTACGACCCGACCCAAAAGAATTTGAAGTTGAAATTCACCGGTAGTTCGAAAATCAACTTCTACGTCGTGAGATCCCAAATGAGCGTGGACTTCACGCTCAAGGTTGAGTCGGGAACTCTCAAAGAGTTCGGGGTGTTTGCAGACTTCGACGCTCGAATAATTGGGCAACGAATGTATGGCGGAGTTGGGTTGTACTACAACGGCGACAAGCTCATGACGTTCAATGTCTATGGCGGGATGTCGCTCTGGATCATCATCGGTCGATTCAGCGGCAACTTCGACATCAACTACTGCCGAGGCAAGCTGACCAAGCCCGAAAAGGGCCCCGCAACCTGCAACATGGACGCGACGTCCAAGAGCACACAGTTCCTCGTGCGCCTCTACGGCGACATCAAGATCTTCGGCTTCAAGAAGGACTTCAGCTGGAAGGTCGTCGACAAGGAGACCTACGACGATGCTGAAGTTGATGGCGAGATTCCGTTTGCCACCGACTTGTCGATGACGCAAGAGGGCCTCATGCGCCTGGCTGACTCGAAGGGCATCCGCGATGCCAATGGCACAAAGCAGGGCTACGCAGCGAAGGTCACTGGACCAGCGCCGCAGGAGATCACTTACGGCGGCCGCACGATCAAGCCGTGCGAGAACATGAACTCCACGCTGCGGTTCGATCCGAACAACCCCGAAGGTGATCCCATTGCCTCGGTTGTCCCTCAACCGGGAACCTGCATGATGCGTGGCTACCTCGGAATCCAGAATGCTGACGGCCAAGGCGGAATCGACCTCAACGACTCCTCACGGTTCTCCAAAGTCGAGAAAGTCGACTTCGTCTGCGACACCCGTGGGTGCGCGCAATTCACTCCAGGAATGAGTGAGCGCTACGCGTTCTACGGCTTCTGGACGGCGGGTGCGGGTGACTCCGAACCGACCGGCACTCTGCCGACGAACATCAACGAAGGGCTCAGTTCGCAACACCGGATCTCCGCTCAACAGGCGTTCTTCTTTGCTCCTGGCGACACCGCGATCCGCGCCGGACAGATGCCGAATGGCTACGAAATCCGTAGCACCGGCACCTACCGCTACAGCATGCTCTCCTCACCCAACACCAACTGCAAGCTGTGGGTCGAAGCCGGGAACAAGACGAACGAGCTGATCTCAACCTGCCGCAACAGCAGGGGTAACCAGGTCGTGATGTGGCAAACCGGGAACGGCAGCGACAGCGCTGAAGGCAACTACGCCACCATGCAGGCTGACGGAAACTTCGTGTTCTACCGCGCAGATGGACGTGCGATCTGGGCCTCGGGCACATTTGGCTCGGGCTACTTCGTCTACCTGTCGGACAACGGAGCGCTTCAGGTCCGTAATCGCGACGGCCAGGTGCTGTGGGCAGCAACCACCAAGAACACCAACGGTGGCGGCGTCTACGGAACGTCCTGGGCGCCAGGGCGAATCGTCAACATAGTGACCAGTCGCGATATGTGCCTGGATTCCGGCGGCGCAGCAGTCGGCGTTGGCGTCAAAATTTGGGAATGCAACGGCACTGGTGCGCAACGCTGGCAGATCGTCGGCGACACGACAGTGAAGAGTGTGGCCACGGGTCTGTGCCTCAGCGTTCCAAACGATGGCTGGGAATCCGGTACTCAGATTCAGTACGCCAACTGTGACTCCAGCTTGGACGGCCAGCAGTGGGCTGGTTACGCATCGGACAATTCGTTCCGCAACATCGGATCTGGCCTCTGCACCGACGTGCCCGACAACTCGAACGCCAACGGCGTGATCGTGCAGATCTTCGACTGCAAGCCGGGCAACCCCGCACAGAAGTTCAAGGCACGCGACGTCCTGGAACGGGAGAAGGCGATCTCGTTGGTCCATATGGCCGGACGTTGCCTCGACCTTGGATCAGGTGCAAGCGCTATCTACAACTGCAACGGAACGGGTGCACAGAAGTTCACGATCACCTCCAATGACCAGCTCCGCAACAACGACGGTCGATGCTTGGCACCGGCCGGGAACGGAACGGGCGACGGAACCCGGCTGATCCTGGTGCCGTGTAGCGGAAACACCTCGCTGCAGAAGTGGCGGATCGACAAGGGCCGAGTCAAGAACCAAGGAGCAAACAGGTGCCTCGACGTCGATGACAACAGGAACGCCAACAACGTCGCGGTTCAGCTTTACTCTTGCAAGGACAACGACGCGCAAAAGTGGGGGTACCGGTACTAATGGTCCGCCACACAACCAAGGGGCACATGTGAAGCGCCGAGTAGCGATAGTCATGGGCGGCGCGCTCTGCACTGCCGTCGCGCTAGCTGGGTGTGGGTCGAGCGAGGAATCTGCTCCCCCCACATCGAGCGCGAGCACATCGACTGGTGCTGCCTTGACGCTGTCTGCAGCCTGTTCGCAGGTCGATTCACTGATGGGCGGGATCACCGAGGACCCCTCGGCCGATCAGGCCGTCGGATTTGCCGAACAGCTCAAACAGATCGCAAACGCTGCGCCATCGGAAGTCCAACAGCAGATCAATGACCTCGGGGCAGCGTTGGTCTTGGCTGCCAATGCCCCCGACGGCTTCGCGGAGGGAAGTCCGACGGAGGAACGGTTCGTGCTGGCCGCGCAAGAACTGACGGTCGAATGTGAACCGGAGGCACCGGATGAGGACCCTTCGCGCCCCGTCCCAGTAGATCCGGCCGATCCGGCACCAGTTGTTCTCGATCCCCAATAGTCAGGTCTCCGGATGCCCACGAGCGATGTCGTCGAACCAATCAAGGTCGCAATTGTCGAAGACCATGAACTGGTGCGCGATGGGCTTGAAGTCCTTGTCGAACGTCAACCACGTTATCGACTGGTGTGGAGCGGAAGCTCGCTGTCGGAGTTGGTCGAAACCAAAGCCGACGTCGATCTTCTCCTGCTGGACCTTCTCCTCGATGGCGAACCGCCGGACTCCACCGAGATCCGGACGCTCGTGTCTCGCGGGGTGCGAGTCTTGGCAGTGACCGGAGTTACTCGCCGGGTGGTGGTCAGCGAGGCAGGCAGCGCCGGGGTGCTCGGCTTCGTGAGCAAGGAGTCCGGTTCCAAAGAACTCATCGAAGCGATGGAAGCCGTCTCGGCTGGGCGGTCGTGGATGTGTCTGAACATCCGAACGCGCATCATGACGACAGGTGCCGTTCGCGACAACGTGGTCCTCACCGAGCGTGAGACGGAGGTTCTGGCCGAGTACTGCCAGGGCGCGAAGGTGGCCACGATCGGCCGGCATCTCGATATCTCCGAACACACCGTGCGCCACCACATCCGCAGTGTCAGGGAGAAGCTGTCGATTGCCGGCTTCCCCGCACCCACTCAACTTGAACTTCGGCGACGGGCGATCGAACTCGGGGTGATACCCGGATGAGTCGCGGCAATGAAGCCTAAGAACGTCAGCAGCGCAGCGGGAGCAAATGCGCGTGCGACTGACCGTGGCCTGACCGTCTGCGCGTTCGTCGTGGTTCTCGCTTGGGCTCCACAGATCTACCTGGCAGCAATTGCAGCCACCTCAGGGTCAATCCGTACGCTGCAGTTCGCGCTCATCGGCGCGCAGGTCGTGGTGATGATCGCGGCCTTGCTGCGGTGGCTGCGCCCTTCCGTGAGCGCGATTTTGCTCATCGCGACCGCCATTGGCATCAGCGCCAACTGCTCCACTGACGACTGGTTGGCAGTCTCGATCCTCACCACGTCCATGCAGGGGATGGTTGCCGCTGTCACGGGCTTCGTCGCGCCCGCACGACGCGCACCGGCGATGATCGTTGCGGTGGTTGCGGCCGTTAGCTGCGCATGGGTTCTAGAACTCGTTGCCCTCGATGCTCCTCACGACTTCTACAACGCGGCCGCATTCGGTGCGATCCGTGCGGTCTGTACGGCATTGACGATCTTCTGGGCGGTGCATGCGATTCGGTTGATCGCCCACCGGCAAGATCGTTTGGATGAGGCCTACTACCGAGCAAAGGTCTCCGAAGAAGTCGAGCGCGGTCGCAGTGAACGGGCCTTCGAATTTGCCCGAGTCCTCCACGACACCGTGGTCAACACCCTGGCCGCGATCAACATCGGTGTCCGCGACCGGAGCATCCCTCGGTTACGGGAGCGATGCCGGGCCGACGTGGTCGCGATCGAAAGCCTCGATGCGCTAGTCCCGAGTGGTCAACGGCCGACGAGTTCGGCAACCTTAGTCGGCAACTTTTCGCGCCGTGCAGCAGTTCTGGGAGTGCCGCTGGAGATGTCGGATGCGAGCTCACCGATGCTTCTCCCCCACGAGGTGTGGGAGGCACTACTCGGTGCCGGGAGCGAGGCACTCAACAACACCGCGCGCCATGCAGCTGGGGCGAGCGCGAAGATCACGTTTGAAACAACCGATGGGGTGGTTCGCCTGGCGTATGCCGACGACGGACCTGGACTGCCGGTAGGTGCACTCGAGGCATCCGGCGGCCTCCAGAACTCGATCGTTTCCCGGTGCGAGCGGGCGGGCATCTCGGTGGACCTTGGACAGCCGAAGGACGGGTTTCACGTCACTCTGACATGGCGAAGCGACGCGGACGCGGTACCCGACGCGATTGCCCCTGACTCGCCCTCGGCAGTGCCACTCGTCGGCGATGTCCTGACCTCGAGTGCGGCGAAGAAGACCGCGGTGGTGACGATGGCCGGCAGCGCGCTGCACGTCGTCATCGGACTACCAATCTCGACCGCGAGTTCAAACATCGCGAATCTGGCCGCGCTGGCGGTCTTCCTCGCGGCCGGAGCGTTCTACGTGCACACCGTCAACCGCGGTGCGCCCCTGCCGTCGACGATCGCTCGGCTCACGATCGTTGCGACGGCGTTCGCGGTTCCTGCGTTGGCTAGCGTCAACGCCAGCCCAGACCAACTTAAGGTGATGTGGTTCGGCCAGTTCGCGGTGTCGGCGATCCTGGCGTGGGTCGCTTTGACTGTCACTCACCTGCGCTGGTTGTTCGTCACCTGGGTCGCTGGTATCGCTGGGACTGCAACCGGACTTGCGGCCGCCGAGTTCTCCGCGAGTCCGGAGGCGCTTGCGCTGCTGTTTGTCAAAGGCAACGTCATCACGTTGGCTGGATGGCTCACCTTCCGAGTGTTCGCCAACCGATTTGCGCACAAGGCTGATCTCGCCCGTACTGAAGTGACGGGCGCGGCAGTCGCCGCCAGCGAATCCGCATCCGCCACCGAACACATCACTCAACGCGTCAACTGGGTACGTAGCTGTGTGAGCCCGTTCTTGCAGGACGTCGCGGAGTCACGACGTGACCCACAAACTCCGGACTCGCGGTCTCGGGCTTTGACGCTCGAAGGCCTCGCCCGGCAGGTGTCCGAACTACGTCCACTCAATACGGACGCCGAATCACTATTGCTCGCTGCGCTCACGGCGGCCGCCACTCACAACGTGGGCCTCACCATCGGCTCGCTTGATGAATCGGCCCTCGTCGACCGAGTGGACGACGACCTCACCACGACGGTCGCCGCGATCATCGCGGCGGCGGCCCGTACGCCAGACCTCGTGATGTCGGCATATACCGAGGGCGAGGGTGCGCGCGTCAGCCTCGCAGCGACCGGTCCAGCACCGGTAGGGCTCGACCAGTTTGCTGCTCCGCGAGTGGAACTGATCGTCGATGACGACGGGTGGACAATCGACGTCTACCCGGCAAACGAGCTCGTCAAGGCGACCTAGCGTCGCGAGCCCAGCGACACTAGAGTCATTTTCGCAATGACCAATTGGCAGCGAAGGTAGGACTGTGCACGATCCCGGGCACCTGTTGTTCCGCAAGGCACTGCGGGTGGCGATTGTGTTGCCCTTCACCTACCTCTTCACGATGTACGTCTTGCAGATTCCCGCGGGCGCGACCTACACCGTGTTCGGCACCTTCGTGCTGCTTGCGTTCTCCGACTTCGGCGGCCCGACCAAGGACCGAGCGCGGGCCTACATCATCACTGGCCTCGTTGGATTAGTTGCGGTGGCAGCAGGGACCCTCGCTGCCCTCAACCCTTGGGTTGCCGTGCTGAGCACGTTCGTGGTCGGCGCTGCGTTGACTTATGCAGGCGTGCTGCGTGGCTATGTGTCCACCGCGACGATGTCAGTTCTGCTGCCATTCGTCATTGCCGTGACCGCCGGGCCCGCACTCGACCAACTCCCCCAACGGCTCCTCGGGTTCGCCGTCGCAATCGTGTTTGCCACGGCCGCGGCTCTGCTCATGTGGCCCTCCCATGTGCGGTCAGCGCTGCGCCAGCGAGTCGCCGAAACCATGGACGCCTCCGCCAACGTCATTCGGGCCATGTGGCCGGCTCCCGATGCCGGACCCAACGCGATCGACCTCCAAACCCGCCAACGCGAATTGACCGAGGCACACCACCGAATGCGGGAGCAATACGACGGGCGCCCCATGCGTCCCGGTGGTGCAACTGCGCGGGATCGCGCGCTCATGCAGTCGATCGACGAACTCGGCCGCCTCCGCATCATGCTGCGGTGGAATCCAGATTCCAACACCAATCCGCTGCCTGGGGACGTCGCACTTGCTCAGTCGGCAGCGGATGCCCTGACCCAGTCTGCAAACGCGATCGGCCGCGGCGGGCCGCCACCGCATTCAGCGCCACTCGACGAACACCGCGAAGCGCACCGGGTCGAACTTGAGGAGTGGGCCGAGGCGAATCTCGACGCCGGTTCCTCGCAGGTGATTCGGCCGACGCTCGACGGCGGATTCCAGTTGCGCCTCGCGGCCGCAATGGCCGAGCTCCTCGCCCGCAACAGCCGCGTGGCGGTCGGCGCCCCGGCCGA
>JBAYVO010000026.1:0-16850 GCA_041674545.1 Candidatus Nanopelagicales bacterium
ACGACGCAACGCAAGCAAGAAGGTGCGGCCAGCGAAGATATTGAGGTGCTGGACGTGGCGGCGTTGTTGCTGGATTCGGTCAAGGAGTAGGGCGTGGAGACCACGGTCGTACCAAGTGAAGCACTGACGCAGAGTGCCGCAATCGTCATTCCCGTGTATCGCGGTGGTGTTGGCCTGGAACGGACCCTGGACGAATTGCGCCAGATTCGGGGGTGGACCACATCTTCGGGTGTCGTCCTGGAACTTTCGGAGATTATTCTCGTCTGTGACCAGCCCAAACTTATGGTGGCGACCGATACCCAGCTCGAAGGTCCCGGACTCGACCCCAGGGCGCGCACGGTTTGGCTGACAAAGAACTACGGCCAACATCCGGCTACCGTTGCCGGAATCGCCTCTTCGAACGCCGACTGGGTTGTGACAATGGACGAGGACGGCCAACACGACCCGTCCTACATTCCCGCGATGTTCGACGCAGCGACTGAACAGCTCAGCTCGCTGGTATATGCCAAGCCCTCCAACCCGCCACCGCACGGCGGAGCACGGAATGCTGCCTCTGGCGCCGCGAAGAAGATCTTCAAGTCGATGACGGGTCAAAAGGCGGAGTTCCACAGCTTCCGACTAATGGAAGGGTCCGTCGCTCGAGCCGTAAGCGCTTACACCGGACCCAACGTGTACCTCGATATTGCCCTTGCGTGGGCGCTAGATAACCCCACGAGTGTCGACATCCCAATGCGTGCCGAATACGACGCCACATCGAGTTACTCGTTCCGGAGTTTGCTTAGTCACTTTTGGCGAATGGTGCTCTCCTCTGGAACACGTCCGTTGCGCGCCATCGCGGCATTCGGAACTCTGCTGTCAATTGCGGGATTTGCGCTCGCGCTCTACATTCTTGTCGCGAATCTGTTCGGTTCGGGACCACCGGTTGCTGGGTGGGCTTCCGTGATGGTGGTAACGCTCTTCATCGGCGGTTCGCTACTAGTCGCTGTTGCGATTCTCGCCGAGTACATCGGCTACGCCGTGCACATGGCGATGGGCAAGCCGCTCTACGTAGTTTCCGACAATCCCGAACATCGAGCGCTCACCCATGCAATCCGGTTCGCGGACCGCGCGCGTGCGTGAGTTAGTTTTCGGCGCTGGCGGTCTCGTCGGCTCGGGATACCTCAAGACAGGCGGGCTCGAAACCGTTGCGCCCTCCTTCCCAATTCCTTGGTCAGCCCCACAAGAATCGGCCGACCTCGTCCGTCGCGCCGCATCGCATCATGCATCGCTGCCGGGTGCGTGGCGGATCGTGTGGGCTGCAGGCATTGGCAGAGTCGGGGCACCGCGGGAACTCCTGGAGCAAGAATCCAGCATCATTCAGGCATTGGTCGAGACAGTCGCCAGCGCTCCAACCGCGTCACGTGGCCAGCTGATCTTCGCCTCATCAGCGGGCGCGTTGTATTCCGGTCATGGATCATCGCCCATCTATGACTCGACGCCCCCTAATCCCAGCAATGACTACGGAATTGTCAAGAATTCGCAAGAACAGCTATTGCGGCCGCTGGCCGACACTGGCCTTTCCGTCGCCATTTGCAGGCTTTCGAATGTGTACGGAACAAAGGGAAGTGGCCAGCTTGGGGGCGGAATCGTGAGCGCGGGAATCCGTGCGGCGCTTCGCAACACACCATTGCAGATGTACGTCAGCGCTGACAACCGCCGTGACTACATCTACAGCGAAGACGCTGCCCGCCTCGCGCGATCCTTCGCGGACTCGATCGGTCCAGGTTTGCATGCCACACTCATCTGCGCAAACACAACGCGGACGCTAGTCGAAGTGCTGCAGACAGTCGGACGAGTCGCCCGTCGCAGAGTGCCAGTCGTCTACGCCGAACGCCCCGAGACAGCGATGCAACCGCGTGTACTTCAGATGAGGTCGGGGCACCAAGGCGTCCCGCTTACCCCTTTCCCCGCGGCGATCTCTCGAATGATCGATAGTTTCCAGATGCTCAGCCCAGCAAGTCGCTAACTGCCACCCAAGGAGTCTGAATGCGCCTCACCGTCTCTGGCGTTTCGAAGCGTGTCCGCCGGAAAGCTCGCCACGCAAACAAGCGGTTCGTGCAGCCCAGAATTCCAACCAGCGACGACCACAAGCACGCCAAGGGCGCACTCGTATTTCTGAATTCCTCCCCCATAGTGCTTCCCCGGAAAGCAAAGAACGCGGGGTATGAGCGGATCCTCATAGGGCGCATCACGACAGTTTGCGGTGCACTCGGAGATAGTTCCGCGGTCCCGATGGATGTAGACCTCGCGCTTCAACACCTCGCTGGGGTATACGGAACCACAACCGACTCTGATCGCGGAGCGACGTGGCTAATCTCTATCGCGCTGACTGGCAGGCTCCCAACCAGGACGGAATTTGATCTCCTTGACTCACGCCTGCGGTTTGGTGATCCACTATCGACCATGAGGGCACAAGCCCGAGCGACCGCAGTGCACCAACACGGAGGGTGGGACCGGAGCATCGAACTCGTTGATTCCGCGTTCGTAGATGTGACTCATACCGCATGCAACGACGTCAACACCGGAATCCAGCGGGTAGTGCGAGAGCTCGCGCCGCGCTGGGTCGCAGCAAACCCGGATACCCGTCTCGCGGTATTCGATGTCATGCACGGCGGATGGCGCGGACTCACTCCGGTCGAGCGCGCTCGAACGACCGAATGGGCAACCTACCGGAAGACCCTGGGGGCAAACAGCGCGGCTACCCGCGGGCAGAAGCGCCAGGACTCCGCGGCTTCGCCCGTACTGATCCCGTGGCACACGACGATCTTGACTGCCGAAATTGTGGGGCGTGGACGCCACTCGGACGCTATGGCGACCGCGGTGGACTGCGCACCCAACCAACTCGGCATGGTGGTGCACGACCTCATTCCCTACTTCTTACCTGAATTCGTCAGTAATACGACGAGGCTCTCCTTCGGAGACAGCTTCACGGTGATCAAATCGGCGAACCGTGTCTCGTGTGTTTCGCAGACTGTCGCGTCCGGTCTTGGGAAGATCTGCGAGCACGTGAGTCACGAACAGGGCCACGTTCCTGCCGTCAAGGCCCAACCGCTACCGTCAAACGCCCGATCTGTGCGGGAACCCATCACTGCAGCACTGCGGAAATCGGTCTTGGGCTCATCGCCGGACCTCCCACTGGTGCTATCGGTCTCCAGCTTGGAGCCACGAAAGAACCACCGCAACTCCCTCATCGCCGCTGAGCTGCTCTGGCAGCAAGGCCATGACTTTCAACTGTTATACATCTCGGGAAACAAATGGAAGCACTCTTCGTTCACTGGACTACTCAAACTCCTGCAAGCAAAAGGGCGGCCAGTCCGCGTCGTCGAGCGCGCGTCCGACGAGTTTCTCAACGCGGCTTACCAGCTCGCGCGGTTCACTGTCTTCGTCTCTTTGTCTGAAGGCTATGGGCTTCCGGTCGTGGAATCGTTAGCTTTTGATACTCCCGTCGTCGTCTCGGGCATTGGGTCGATGAAGGAGATCAGCGAGGGTGGAGGGACCAGGACGGTTGATCCACGTGACGTATCCGATATATCAGCGGCAATGCTCGACCTGTTGGTCCACGACGAAGCCGTCGAGACACTTCGCAAGGAATCAGCTGCAAAGCCGCTCAATGATTGGGATTCGCACGCCGCCGAAGTTTTGGCCTGGTTGCTGCCGCGCGACTAGTCTGGTGCGGGCGGCAGTGTGGGATTGGCTACCGGATTCAGTTGGTACATGACCCAGCGCCCGTCGGTGCTCTTGGCGATCGGCTCGCCAAGCTCCGCCTTGTAAGCAGCCTGGGTCGCGTCCACGGTCTTAGGATCGAATCCCCATAGATCGAGCTGAACCGCACAGAATCCCACCTGCTCCGCTGCCGCTGCCTGAGCGGCGACGCCCTTGTTTGCCAAGTTGTCAGCCACCCAATGACCGGCATCAGACGTTTTCAGTGCTCCATAGCTCCAACGCAGGTCTGACGAATACAAGTACGGCATCAGCGCCGAATAGTCGCGACTGCGGAACACCGGTGGTACTTCAGGGAACACTGTGATGGGTAATTCAAGGACTGGACAATTTGGTGCGAGTACTTGTTCCGCGGAACCAATATATGCCGTGAGGCTGTCACCCGTTTTTGCCCCATATTTGTGATTCAACTGTCGCTGAGACCAGAACGGATCAAGGATTGTCGGTAGTGCAATCAAGATCCCCAACGCTGCGAGTAGCGGCAACCATTTGCGACTCCGCCACCAACGCGTGACCACAATCCCCAGCACCACCAGCGCAATCGCCAGGATCGCTATCGAAATCCGACCCCATGCCCGAATCTGGGGTGAGATGGCAAAGGAGATCATCGTGCCCAAACCTGTCTTGACGAACAACAGCAGAGCTACGGCCAACGCCAATGTCCAAATGCGTGAGTCACCGACAACACCGTCAAAGCGGCGGTAGCGCCGCGAGCCTGCCAACGTCAACCCAAGCACAGTGAGCGCTACGACTACACCGACGAACGTCAACAGGCTGTTGAGCGCGAGCCCCTCAGCGTTTACCTCCGGAGTGATTTCACTCAACCTGGCCACCTGTGGCGGCAGGATGCCGGACCCAATGCTTGGCGCGATCGACAGCAAAGACATGAATTGACCGCCGTACAGCTCGCCATCGAAAGGTGAACGGATCACTGGACGAGTGACGTCGTAGACCTCTCCGAGTTTGACTGCGACGAGGGCTACAACCAACGTGAGAGGCACGACCATGAGGAAGAGGAACGACCGGATCGACGGAATCACTCGTCGGCCCGCGATGACTTGGAATAGCAGCGCCAGTCCGCCGATCATCACAGTAAAGGCTGCGTAGTAGACGCCGTTTAGCCCAACGTAAACCGCACCAAACAGCATCAGTACGTAGAGCAGCACCTTCCGCTTCGAGTTGATCGGGCCGTCCAGGGTTCCCCGGAGAACAAACCCAACCAGTAGGAGGCCAACGAGCATTGACGAGTAGTTCGCAAGGAGAATGTGCCCAATTCGGACGAAGTGCCACGGAACGAAGGCAATCCCAAAAGCCAGAAACGCCGCGAGCAGTATGGGAATCCGTACCGACCGAAAGAGTGCGAAGCCCGCAATCGCTACGAGTGGGAAGGTCAGAACCACGTAGAGGTTCACCGAAGTCAGCGCGTTACCGGTGATCACTGTGAGGATCTTGATAATTCCAAACTGTACGTACTCAGTTTGCGGGAAGCCGCTGAAGTCTTGAACAAATGGATAGCCCAACTGCGGGTTCGGACTAAACCAGCCATTCTCGATCATGCCCTTAGCGTCTGCGTATACGGGCAGAAGATCACCAGCTGCCCAGAGCTGATCCAGATTTCCCGGACGGGCTCCCAACGCGTATGCAGCCGCGAAAGAAGAGAACAACGCCAGAAGAATCACGGCAAGCAAGTCAACCCGGCGGCGAACTACCAACTGCCACAGATATTGGTGCCAACGTTCCGTTTGACGATCGCGGACGTCGTCGCCCACTTCAGTGTTGCTCGACGTTGTCAACTGTCCGCATCCTTCGGGTGAAGTCAGGTTTAGCTAGCATTAGAACACTTCGGCACGCAGACTCCTACGGCTGTCGCCGTGTTCGTCGGAAGGAGTTGAGGATCTCCATGGGATGGTGGGTCTGGCTTGTTCTTGCGCCTAGAAGAACGCTGACAGCATGCCCATTTCACGTTCCGAGGAGGACGAATTGCCCGGCATGAAACCTGAGATCCGCGGTATCAACGTTGAAACGACTGCCATCGCCGGGTGTGTGGAAGTGCATCAACCGATCCATCACGACACGCGCGGATGGTTCACCAAGTCGCTGAGCGACAGCGTTCGCGAGTCGACCCAGATCGACTTCACCGCCACCGAGATTTACTGGAGCCTCTCGAAGCGGGGAGTAGTGCGCGGTATGCACTTTCAGGTGCCGCCCGTGAGCGTTTCGAAGCTCGTTTGGGTCGCATCGGGATCGATCCGCGACGTTGTGCTAGACCTCAGGACAGACTCGGCGACATACTCGAAGTGGGTCGACTTTGAACTCGATCCCGAGAGTGGATCAGTGCTGGTTCCGCACGGTTGCGCCCACGGGTTTGAGGTGACGTCCGAAGAGGCAATTGTCTTCTATGCGCAAGATGGCCCGTTCAGCCCAGAATGCGATGCGGGAGTGCGTTGGGACAGCTTCGGGTATCAATGGTTAAGCCCCGAACCGGTCATGTCTGATCGTGACCGTGGGCTGCCTGCACTCGGTGATTTCGTATCCCCCTTCGTGCAGGGACAACAGTGAGTCGTCCTCGCGTTTTGGTCACCGGAGCAACTGGCTTCATTGGCCGCCACCTCGTCGCAGATCTCGCACCAACGCATGACGTCACTGCCCTCGTAAGGGTGGAATCCGAGCAGAAGCTCGACGTTGATGACAAAGCAATCTCGGTTCGCAGCTATAGGAACGAATCCGACATCGGCAACATCTTCGAACAGGTCGCTCCCGAATTAACGATTCACTTGGCAACTCACTTCCCTCTCCGAGGGCATTCGAGCGACTTTCGTCCGCTCATTGATGCGAACATCACGTTCGGCGCCGAAGTCGCAAGCGCAGCGGCCAAGGCCGGGTCGCGCTTCATTCTCACGTCGTCCTATTGGCAGCATTTCGAGAGCGCGCCGTACGCGCCCGTCTCGCTGTACGCGGCAAGCAAAGAGGCCTTTCGGACGCTGCTTCAGTACTACATTGATATCGAGGGGCTTGAGGTTGTCGATCTCTGCCTATTTGACACCTACGGTCGCAGCGATGACCGGGGCAAGTTATTGCAACTGCTACTCCAAGCAGCTATTCGCGGCGACACCCTCAAAATGAGTCAGGGGACGCAGCTCATCAACCTGCTCGATGTCCGCGATGTATGCGCTGGGATCCGTGCCGCACTGCTCGCGCCGATAGGCAACTACGAACTACGAAGCGCAGATTGGTTGACAGTTCGACAACTCGTCGCCATCGTCGGCGATGTCGTTGGTAGGAACATCGCGGTGGAATGGGGAGCGCTCGACGAACGACCACGCGAAATGCGTTTCCCTTGGGTAGTCGCCCCCCTAGTCCCGCAGTGGACGCCCACAATCGACCTTCGGCGCGGAATCAGCGAAATGCTCGCCGCGATCCCCCAGGAGCCTGCAAATGTCGACAGCTGAACTTTCGATCGTCATCCCCTCCTACAACGGGATGCCTCACCTGCCAGCAGCAGTCGAATCAGCAATGAACCAGCAAGGCTGCAAGGTCAGTGTGACGGTCATCGACAATGCCTCGACGGACGACACTGCCGCGTACCTAAGGTCAGTTGAGGGCAGTGGAGTCCGAACGATCCGTCAACCAACGCTGGTGAACGTCTACGACAACTGGACTCGTGCCATCGACGCTTCGGATGCGCCGTTTGTCAAGCTGCTGTGTGCCGATGATGTACTCATGCCAAGCACCTGCGCAATCGCCGTCGCGCAGCTCCGCTCACACCCAGAGGCTGTCCTCGCCGCAAGTAAGCGACGGATCATCGACGATCGAGGACGCAAGATCATCAGTGCGCGCGGACTCGAGGGACTCAGCGAAGAATCGAGTCGCACTGAAGTTGCCCAAGCGGTCGCCAGCGCCGGAACAAATGTGATCGGCGAACCGTCAGCCGTCGTGTTTCGACGCGATGCGCTAATTGCTGAGCTGCCGTGGAGTGATCGATGGCCCTACGTAGTAGATGCCGAAATGTACCTGCGGGTGCTGCAACATGGGACGTTGGTATGCGTCCCTGAAGTCGGCGCCGAATTTCGTCTCACGACCACCGGATGGTCAAACCAGCTTATGGCGAGCCAGTCCGCACAGGTTGCTGATTGGCTTAGTGAAATCGCCAAAGACCCCAGCCTCGAAATCACCGACAAGATGTTGCAAACGGGACGAAAACGAGCAAAGTCAAACGCCGCTAAGCGTCGGCTCCTATACGCACTTCTGCGAATGCGCGAGCGCGTCAGTTGATGACGGTCGCCCCTTACTTGCTCCCGGCACCTGACACGAACTCACGAATCGAATCCGCGATGTAGTCGATCATTGTTTCGGTGAGACCTGGGTACGTGCCCACCCAGAAGGTGTTGTGCATCACGACATCGGTATTGGTCAAGGGGCCTACTTGTCGCACCTCGACGTTTCGGTATGCGGGCTGCCGGAGGAGGTTGCCGCCGAACAGGAGTCGCGTGCCGATCTGCTTGGATCCCAAGAACTTCACGAGATCGTCTCGAGACAGCTTGGAATCAGGTTCAATCGTGATCGGGAATCCAAACCAGGCTGGATCGCTGTGTTCGGTCGCACGCGGAAGGATCAGTTGATCTAACCCTTCGAGGCGCTTGTGTAGCGCAGCGAAGTTTCGCTTTCGATCCGCAATGAAACCTTCCACCTTGTTCAACTGCGACGACCCAAGCGCCGCCTGCATGTCGGTCGCTTTCAAGTTGTAGCCCACATGGCTGTACGTGTACTTGTGGTCGTACCCCATGGGTAGATCCCCGAGTTGCCATTCGTACCGCTTCTCGCAGGTGTTGTCTTCGCCGGGTGCGCAATAACAATCGCGGCCCCAGTCTCGGAAGGATTCTGCCTGCCGTCTTACCAGCGGCGATCGACAAAGGACCGCGCCACCCTCGCCAGTGGTGATGTGATGGGCTGGATAGAAGCTAAACGTCGAAACATCTCCGAAGGAACCGACGCGCTGACCCCGGTATTCCGAGCCCAAGGCGTCACACGAGTCCTCCACCAACCACATCTTGTGTTCTTTGCACAAGCGCTGAACAGTGTCGAGATCAAACGGGTTGCCCAACGTGTGAGCCATCATGATTGCGCGAGTCTTCGGGCCGATGGCCTCCTCGAGACGCTCACCGATGGCGTCATAGGTACCGAGCTCGACATCGACAACCACAGGCTTCAGACCATTTTGCAGGATTGGGTTGAATGTCGTCGGGAAGCCCATCGCAACTGTCAAGACTTCATCGCCGGGTTGGAGAGCTCGCGCTCCCAGCTTCGGGCTGGTGAGGGCAGAAAGAGCCACCAGGTTCGCGCTTGAGCCGCTATTCACCATCAGTGCGGGACGCTTCATGCCGACAAAACGAGCAAACTTTCGCTCAAAGTCCTCGGTGTGCACACCCGCTGTCAGCCAGCCGTCAAGACTGGAATCCACCAAAGCAACGAAGTCGGCTGCATCAAGCACCTTGCCGGATACAGGAACTGTGCTCTCTCCTGGTCGAAACTCTGCGCGCTCCGTGGCCATCTCTCCGAAGGCCTTGACGTCAGCGAGTATTCTCTCGCGCAGGGCTTGTTGCTTCGATAAGCCACGCGTTGTCGGCAAGCTGACTCCTCAGTTTGAACTGGCTAAGACGCGCCATACTACCCGCCGCACCCTCGCACCGGTTGCGCGCACAACATTGGAGGTGGATCGCCGTGACATCGGTCTTTGTTACCGGACACACTGGCTTTAAAGGTTCATGGTTCACCGCTTGCGCGGCACGCTCAGGGGCCGAACTTCACGGCTACGCACTCGATCCGCTGGCGGGCGGGTTTTTCGAACAGTGCGATGTGGGCAACATGTGCGCGTCGCACACGATCGGCGATATCAGAGATCGCGAATCGCTCGAGAACTCAATGAAGAACGCGCGACCTGACGTGTTAGTTCATATGGCAGCGCAACCACTTGTTCGCGAAAGCTACCTCAACCCGCGTGAAACCTTCGACGTCAATGTGATGGGCACACTCAACGTTCTCGAGGCTGCAGTTGCCAACGGCGTCAGCAAGATCATGGTCATCACTAGCGACAAGGTCTACCGCAACACCGGATCAACGGTCGGGTACAGCGAAGACGCGCCACTCGGGGGCCACGATCCGTATAGCGCGTCCAAAGCGATGGCGGAGATCCTGACCCAAAGCTGGGCTTTGTCCTACCCGGCTGACTCAATCGCAATCGTGACAGCCCGCGCGGGCAACGTCATTGGTGGAGGCGACCGATCGCCGGACCGGTTACTCCCCGATCTCATCAACTCCGTTGTGCAAGGCCAGCCACTTGTCTTGCGGTACCCCAACGCTGTTCGGCCATGGCAGCACGTTCTCGATGTCACCAGCGGGTACCTCGCTGTTCTGAGGGCGATGCAACCCGCCGACGCGTTCACCAGCTGGAATATCGGGCCCGACCCCGAAGAGCGAGTCACAGTTAAGGAAGTCGCTGAAATCGCAATCGACCAGTGGGGCTCAGGTGTGATCGACGTGTCGAACGAGGATCGCCCCCACGAGGCGGCGATGCTCGTAATCGATCCCAGCAAGGCTAACCACGAACTCGGTTGGACATCCGCGCTGACGGTCGACGCGGCTGTGCGTTGGACCGTGGACTGGGAAGTCGCAGTAGCCAACGGAAAAGATGTATGGGCGACGTCCCTCGACCAAATCGAGGCCTACGAAGCTGCGCTTACCGAGCGAGGCGTGGCAAACGGACTAGCTGCCTTTGATCGATAGCCAAGGTGCGCCGTTAACCGCGACTTCTTCAAGCACCTCGCGGTCTCGCACAGTATCCATGCACTGCCAGAATCCTGGGTGCCGATATGCGGAGAGTTGTCCGTCCTTTGCAAGCCCCTCAAGTGGCTCCCGTTCCCAGAGCGTCTCGTCGCCAGGAATCCGATCCAGGACGGTCGGTTCGAGGACGAAGAAGCCGCCGCTGACCAACTGGTGATCGCCGTCGGGCTTCTCCAGGAAGTCGTCAACGGCGTTGCCGTTCAGAGACAGTGCACCAAATCGGCCGGACGGTGCCACCGCTGTAACGGTCGCCTCACGGCCTTCATTTCGGTGATGTTCCAGGAGGTCATCCACGTTCACATCGGCAACTGCATCGCCGTACGTCATCATGAAAGTCTCGTCCCCGATGTGCTCTCGCACCCGCCGGAGTCTGCCGCCGGTTTGTGTATCGAGGCCCGTGTCGACCATCGTGACGCGCCACGGTTCGGCTGGCACGTGGTGGTACTCGATCGAGTTCTTTCCCAAGTCCACTGTCAGGTCAGCGGTATTGGAGTAGTAGCGGAGGAAGTAGTCGCGGATCATCTCGCCCTTGTATCCGCAACAGATGACAAAGTCGTTGATTCCGAACTGAGAGTAGATCGCCATGATGTGCCACAGCATTGGCTTTCGATCGATATCGACCAATGGCTTTGGGCGGAGCAGCGTTTCTTCTGCCAGTCTCGTTCCACGACCACCCGCCAGAATTACAGCCTTCATGGTGTCCCTTCACCTCGATTGGTTCGGAGCATACGTCATTGAACGCTGCGCAAATGGCGACACGGGGAGCCGCTGAAACCGTGCTGCCAAGGCGCCAGCGGGCCGATAGAACACCAAGATGGAAATCTGCGCTGCGTGGTAGCGTCACAAGGTGACTGTTGGTTCGATGTTCAGCATCGTCATTCCCACACGAAATCGACCGAACACGCTGCCATCGACCTTGCGAACCTGCCTAGATCAGGACTTCGAAGACTTCGAAATCGTCGTTTTCGACAATGCGTCCGATCCCGAGACCCGCCGTGTGGTCCAGCAGTTCAGTGACCCTCGAATCAGATTCGTCCACCATCCGAGCGCCCTACCAATGACCGCGAGTTGGAATCAGGCGCTCAGCCACGCTAGGGGCAACTGGATCGTGTTCATCGGTGACGATGACGGCCTGTGTCCAGGTGCGCTGCGGGTACTCGCCGAGCACATCAGCGAGTACCCCGAAATCCGTACGATTCGCTGGCTCTGGGGTGCCTATACGTGGCCCAACATCGAGCCGGCGAGCGAATCGAATCGAATCCGGGTTCCACTATTCCAAGATTCCCAAGTGGTGGATTCGCGCGAACGTCTACTAGAGATGTTGACGGCCCCGGGCGGACCGCTGGTCCCGCACACCTACCACGCTCTAATGCACCGGAGCGTCATCGACCGCGTCTTGGAAAAGGGGGCATTCTTCGACGGCCCTTACCCGGATGTCGCGAGCGGCACGTTTTCAGCAATGGTCACGGATAGATTCCTCGAGATTGGACAGCCACTTAGCTTCCTCGGGTACTCCCCGACGAGTACGACGATGGCGCAACGCAGCGCTGATACCAACAGCGCAACGGCCTCCGAGTTTGACCAACTGAATCTGGCTACCCGCCTGCACGCTCATCCCGACCTCCCCGATGCGATTGATCTTGCACCCATCACCTACTGGGATGCTGTCTTCCGTGCGCGGGACCGGTTCGCTCCCTTAGACCCCGAATTTGTCCTTGACCCGTTCACGATCTGTCAAACGGCACTCGACGCCGCGATCGTGAGTGGAGACCGCCGGGACCGTCAGGTACGTGCCGTCTGCGAATGGTGGGAAGCGAACAAGGGAGCGTCAACCGCGGAGCTTCGCCTACCTGATGAGACAGCAGGCTTTGAGCATGAGCGATTGGTCGATACGCCAGGGATCTATTCGGACAGCGTCGTCATCGACGGGAATGCACTCGGGGTCACTGACGCGTTCGGTGCCGCCGAAGCAATAGGGCGTGCGCTGAGCTTGAAACCAACCTTCGAACAAATAGCGGCCCAACACGACAAGGTGATCGTCGATCGAGAGGTGCAGTACCGCGACCTCGTTGGTCAAATTGAGGTTTTGACTTCGGCCGTAGAACAACTCCAGGCCAAGGCCGGGAGGCTTCAGGCAAAGGTTGAGAAACTTCAAGCGCGCGTCGCCAAGCTGAAGTCACAAGCCAGCACACCTGGCACCGTTTCTAGGGTGCGACGCAAGCTTCCGTTCGGTAAGTGAAGTACCTCGCGGCGCATGGCGAGATCTAGGCGGAAAAGTCGAATGCTGAACATCCGCAAATAGGTCCAACGGTTGGAGTACTTGCCTCAGTTACTCAGATCAGCGCGCACCATCATGTCCACGAGTTCCGCGAAGTTGATCTCAGGCGTCCAGCCGAGCTTGTTCCGCGCTTTTGTTGCGTCACCAACGAAGTCCGCAGGATCGCTGGGTCGGAAGAGAGCCGAGTCCACCTGAACGTACGCCTGCCAGTCAGTGATTCCCGCAGCGGAAAACGCGGTGGCGACAAAGTCTTCAATCGAGTGAGAGACACCGGTCGCAATAACAAAATCGTCAGGTTCATCATGCCGAATTGCAGCAACCATCGCCTTGACGTAGTCGCCAGCAAAGCCCCAGTCACGCCGCGCAGACATGTTCCCGAGCTCGAGCGGCGTCGTGGAACCCATCGCAATTCTTGCGGCGGCTTTCGTGATCTTGCGTGTGACAAAAGTTTCTGGACGACGTGGTGACTCATGGTTGTAGAGAATCACGGTCGCGGCAAACTGCCCCTGGCTGCGCGCGACAGCCGCCATACGGTGTGCAAATGCCTTCACCGCGCCGTATGGCGAAACTGGATCAATCGGCGTGCGCTCATCCTGAGGACTCTCTGACGGATTACCGAACATCTCCGCCGTGGAACACATCAGCACGCGCGGCTCTGTTCCCGTGGACTGCCCGTACCGCCGGGCGGCATCCAGAATTCGGACGGAACCCGTGCCGTTGAGGTCTGATGTCAGAACAGGATCGTTCCATGAAGCTGCCACCGACGATGCCGCCGCAAGGTGGTAGATCTCGTCTGGTCGACTCGCCTCGACAGCTGCGCGAACGGACAAGCTGCTACTCAAGTCGCCATCGTGAATGACAGCGTCGGGAACGAGTTCCAGTAGTGCGCTTAACTGCTGATCGCCGGGGAGAACCAGCCCGTGGACCTCCGTGCCTTCTGCCGCTAGCAACTCACTGAGGTAGGTGCCATCTTGTCCGGTGATCCCAGTGATGAGCGCCCGGCGGGCAGTCACGAAGAGTGCCGTCTCGTCTGGTCGGCAAGATCGGACTCGACCATCATCTGAACAAGCTCAGGAAAAGCGACTCGCGGCTTCCAGCCGAGTTTCTCGTATGCCTTCGTTGGTTCCCCGATCAGTAGGTCGACCTCGGCGGGGCGCATGAATTGTGGATCCTGACGGACATATGGCAGCCAATCGTCGATGCCGACAACGGCGAAGGCAGCATCTAACAGATCCTTGATCGAGTGCGTCTCACCGGTAGCAATTACGTAGTCGTCTGCCTCTGTCTGCTGCAGCATGAGCCACATCGCCTCCACATAGTCCCCGGCGAATCCCCAGTCACGCTTGGCATCAAGGTTGCCCATGACGATCTCGTCCTGCAGTCCGAGCTTGATCCGAGCGACCGCACGCGACACTTTGCGTGTGACGAACTCAGGGCCACGCCTGGGGGATTCGTGGTTGAACAGGATCCCCGAGGACGCGTGCATCCCGTATGACTCGCGGTAGTTGATCGTCGTGTAGTGGCCGAATACCTTCGCGACACCGTACGGAGAACGTGGCCACAACAGTGTTTCCTCGTTCTGGGGAACCTGCTGCACCTTCCCGAACATTTCGGACGACGAGGCTTGATAGAAGCGCGGCGACTGTCCGTGAATCTGCTCATGCAACCGCAGCGCTTCGAGGATATTCAGGACCCCGCGACCCGTCACCTCTGAGGTGAGCAACGCCTGGTCCCAGGAGTACGCAACGTACGAGATGGCGCCAAGGTTGTAGACCTCATCCGGGCGAGAAACTTCGAGCGCACGAATCAGACTCGGGATATCAGTTAAGTCTCCGGCAATGAGCTTCACGCCAGGAACCGTGCGCTCGACCATTTCGGTCTTCGGATTGTTCTGTCCTCGAACCAGCCCGTACACGTCGTAGTCCTTGTTCAGCAGGAACTCGGCGAGGTAGAGGCCATCCTGGCCCGTGATACCGGTTACAAGGGCACTTGGCATGTCGCGTCCAATCACGTTCTATAGAGCGGATCTCCTAGGGCCATCGACCCTGGGTCAGCCTACTGGCCGTGTCCACATCTGACTCGGTGCTGCGATTGGGTACGGAAGAGCCCAACGCTGATCATCCACTCGAGGATACCGTGCATGGGACTCGGGAATCCTGCACAGGACGCTGCGGTCCGTTCGTGCTCGCTTGGTCGGCAAGGGTCGGAGATTTAGCGCGGAGGGAGTAGCCCCACTCGAGCGCGCGGCCGACAGCTCTCGCACAGACCTTCATGACGTGTGTCTTCTGCTCAGGCACGTGTCCGAGGATTTGATTCTCAGCCACGCCGCCACTGACGCAGCGCTACGCCGAGTTCTTCTCGTACTGGCTTGCGACAGGTCCCGACTGACCGACGTACTTTGAGTTCAGTTCAGGGTGCCCATAAGGTCGCTCGGCGGGGGCATCCAACGTATGGAATGACAGCTGGCCGATCTTCATCCCGGGGGTGAGCTTGATCGGCAACGTCGCAACATTTGACAGCTCAAGTGTGATCTGTCCGCGAGCCCATCCCGGATCGACGAAACCAGCCGTCGCGTGGATGAGGAGACCGAGTCGCCCCAGCGACGATTTGCCTTCGACACGGGCGACGATGTCGTCCGGCAGGCCGATTGCCTCAAGCGTGGTCCCAAGAACAAATTCGCCAGGATGAAGGATGAAGGCTTCGCCATCGCTCACCTTGACGGTCTCCATCAAGTCTGACGGCTTGTCGAAAGGATCGATGACTTCACAGGTGTGGTTGCGAAACACCAAAAACGCGTCACCCAACCGCACGTCCACGCTGGCAGGCTGGATTTGTTGTTGTTCGAGGGGATCAATAATCAGCCGGCCGTTTTCGATCTCGCGGCGAATCGTGCCGTCGGACAAAATCATTCCCCGAGGTTACCTGTGGCGTTGAGCGAACCGTGCCGAAACGCCTGAAACTGGGGCCAAGTTGCCCTCTGTCCCATTTCGATAGCGAGTGATGACGGACACGGAAAGGTTTCGTGCCTCAACATCACGGGTATCGTTGAATGCGAGCACGCCTTCTGGCCGCGCTACCCAATCGACGACGACTGCTCCTCGTTCTGGGTGAAGCGCCACGGCCGCAACTACTGATGGGGACCACACATGCGACTACTCGTTACCGGTGGCGCCGGATTCATCGGCTCCCACTTCGTCCGCGAAACCGTCAACGACACCATGCCCGGACTCACCGGCGCATCCGTCATCGTTCTCGACGCCCTCACCTACGCGGGTGACCGCCGCAACCTCGACCCCGTCGCCGATAGCGAGCGCTTGGAGTTCGTCGAAGGCAACATCCTCGACGCCGCGCTCCTCGACGAGTTGATGCCGAAGGTCGATGCGGTCGTCCACTTCGCGGCCGAATCCCACGTGGACCGCTCAATCGAGGGTTCGACCGAGTTCGTCATGACGAACGTCGTCGGCACCCAGACGCTCCTTGACGCAGCGCGCCGCAACAACGTTGGCCGGTTCCTGCACGTCTCCACCGACGAGGTCTACGGTTCAATCGATGAAGGCTCCTGGCCCGAGACTCACCCGCTCCTGCCGAACTCGCCCTACGCTGCATCGAAGGCGTCCAGCGACCTGTTCGCCCGCGCCTTCTTCCGCACCCACAAGCTCGACGTTGTCATCACGCGCTGTTCCAACAACTACGGGCCGTACCAGTTCCCCGAGAAGGTCATCCCACTGTTTGTGACGAACCTGATCGACGGCCTACAGGTGCCGCTCTACGGCGACGGCCTGAACATTCGCGACTGGCTCCACGTGAATGACCACTGCCGCGGGATCTCACTTGCGCTGACTGCTGGCCGCGCAGGCGAGATCTACAACATCGGCGGCGGTACCGAGCTGACCAACAAGGAACTGACAGGGCTACTCCTTGAGGCATGTGGTGCCGACTGGAGCTCAGTGCGCGAAGTGGAAGACCGCAAGGGCCA
>JBAYVO010000027.1:0-16843 GCA_041674545.1 Candidatus Nanopelagicales bacterium
GCGGGAAGCAGGCGTCGTGCGCGACGAAGGTAGAACGCTTTGAAGCTAATTCGGCCAGTTCGCTCGACTTCCTGCAGCAGCAATGTGGTGATGAGGAAGCCCGAGAGCACGAAGAAGACGTCAACCCCGAGGAATCCGCCGGGCAGCCAGGGGACCGCTGAGTGGAACACCATGACCGCGAGGACCGCGATTGCCCGGATTCCATCGAGGCCAGGCAGGTATCCCAGCGGCGGGGTGGCGTTTGCTGTGTTGGGTGCGGCACTTGTCGGGGTGGGTGCGGTTTGGGCAGCGGTGTTCCGCGAGTCTGTCGCTCGCGTAGTCGTACTCATGCCCCATGCCCCACGTTCCGAAGTCGGTATCCCTGCCGCAGCCTAAGTTGGCGCGCAAGACAAACGCGGTATTGCGATTGGTGGTTCGCTGTGAAGATGTCTTTGGCCCGGTCCTTCGCTAGTGAAAGTCCCGAGACGGTGGCGCCACTGTGATCTTGAGGTCTTCAAGTTCCTTGGCGACAACGTTGATCGCGCCATCGGCAGATTCGACGTACCCGCGAACCAGTAGGGCAGTCGAGTTCCTGGCGATATCGCGATATTGCTGCCACAACACCAGCGAACAGACCACGTTGATGAGTCCGGTCTCGTCCTCAAGGTTCAGGAAGGTCACCCCTGCAGCGGTTTCGGGGCGTTGTCGATGGGTGATAACTCCGGCCACACTCACTCGACTGCCGTGGCGATGGTTCGCCAAGTCGTTCGCAGGGACAATCGGATACCCGCGTAGCCGATGTTTTAGTAGTTGCATGGGGGATGAGTCCACGCTGATTCCGGTGGTCTGAAGGTCAGCAACTAGCGTCTCGTCAGGCGACATCTTCGCAAGCGTCGGTGCAGCGTCACCAAAGATTAGGCCAGGTAGTTGATCTTGGGATTGATGTGCGACCGTTCCGGCGCTCCAGAGGCTTGCCCGTCGTTCGCCGCGATCGAGGCTGGCCGTGGCACCCGCGCTAGCGAGAGCTTCGAGTTGCTTCTTGGACAGTTCCGTCCGCCGGGCTAAGTCGTCGAGGTTGCTGAAGGGCCGGGTTGACGCGATCCGTTCGGCCGCCTCGGTGCCAACGCCCTTGATGCTGGTGAGTCCGAGTCTGACTGCCGCGCTGGATTTGGTCGCTTCACCGTTCTGCGAGGCATTGCTATCAGGAGCAGGCTCAAGTGTGGCCAGCACATCACTGAAATTGACGTCGGCCCGCAGAACCGTGACGCCATGGCGACGGGCATCTGCAACCAGGGTTGCTGGCGACCAAAACCCCATTGGTTGGGAGTTCAACAGACTGGCGAGGAATGCTGCTGGGTAGTGCAGTTTGAGCCAGGAACTCGAATAGACCAGATATGCGAACGATGCCGCATGAGACTCGGGAAAGCCGAAGCTTGCGAACGCTGCCAGCGAGGTGAATACCTGATCCGCTGCTTCGCCGATGATCCCTCGTTCAGCCATTCCGGAGTAGAGCCGTTCCCGTAGGGCCTCCATCTTGGCTGCTGAACGCTTTGACCCCATCGCTTGCCGGAGTTGGTCTGCTTCGGCTGCGGTGAAGCCAGCGACATCGATCGCCATCTGCATGAGTTGTTCTTGGAAGATCGGCACGCCGAGGGTCTTGCGCAGCGAAGGTTCCAAGCTGGGATGCAGGTAAGTGACGGGCTCCTTGCCGCTTCGACGCCGTAAGTACGGGTGTACAGATCCGCCCTGGATCGGGCCCGGCCGGATTAGGGCAACTTCAACAACGAGGTCGTAGAAGTTACGTGGTCGCAGCCGTGGCAGCGTCGCCATTTGGGCGCGAGACTCGATCTGGAAGACCCCAACGGTGTCTGCTTCGCATAGGCGGTCGTAGACGACATCTTCTTGTGGCAGCCTCGCGAGATCAACGTGAACGTCATGGAACTGTGCAACGAGGTCGATAGCGCGATGGATGGCCTCAAGCATGCCGAGGCCTAGGAGATCGAACTTCACTAACCCGATCGCAGCGCAGTCCTCCTTATCCCATTGCAGGACTGTCCGACCAGGTGCCGTCGCCCATTCGACTGGGCAGACTTCGGTGACCGGTCGATCACAGATCACCATTCCGCCGGAATGAACGCTGAGGTGGCGAGGGAAGTCCAGGAGTTGTTCGGCTAAATCGAGTACCGGTCTGGGGATAGTGGAATCAGCGTCGACTGTTGCGCTGCCTCGGCCCCAATACTCAAGGTTCTTGGTCCAGGCGTCTGCGCTGCCTTGCTCATAGCCCAAACCGCGTGCTGCATCGCGGATAGCTGAACGAGGTCGATAGGTATTCACGTTGGCTACCTGTGCAGCGTGGTACCGGCCGTGGCGCGTGTAGACGTACTGAATGACTTCTTCACGGCGACCACTTTCGAAGTCGACATCGATGTCGGGCGGACCATCGCGGGCGGGGGATAAGAAGCGTTCGAAGAGTAGGCCGAGACCAACCGGGTCGCAGTTAGTGATCCCAAGGGCGTAACAAACAGCGGAGTTTGCTGCCGAGCCACGGCCTTGGCACAAGATGTTGGAGTTGCGTGCAAAGGTCACGATGTCCCACACGATGAGGAAGTACCCAGGGAAGTTCAACTGCGCGATGATTGTGAGTTCGTAATCGAGTTGCTTCCAAGCGCCGGGGACTCGTTCGCGATCACGCGGTCCATATAGCCGCTGCGCGCCCTGTTCGGTAAGCAAGCGTAGGTAGCTTGCTTCGGTATGTCCGTCTGGAACGGGAAAATCGGGCAGGGCAGGCGCCACCAATGACAAATCGAATGCTAAGTCGGCAGCGAATTGTGCTGCTTGGGTCACTACTCCCGGGTATCGCTGGAAGCGCCGGTGTTGCTCGGCTGGGCTGCGCAGGTGCGCTGTCGGTGATGCCGGTAGCCAGCCAGCCATTTTGGTGAGATCACGTCGAGCTCGGATCGCAGCTGTTGCATGGGCAAGACGCGATCGCTCTGGTGTTGCGTAGTGGGCATTTGTGGTTGCCACGGCGGCGAGTCCGTGACGTGATGCAAGTCCATACAAGAGGTCATTACGCTGGTCGTCGTATGGATCGTGGTGGTGCCAGAGTTCGACGGCCACGTTCGCTTTGCCGAAGACGTCGATGAGTTCGCCCAACGCTTGTTCTGCCTGGCCGACGCCTCCCCGTGCCAATGCTGCGGGGACTAAGCCCTTGCGGCATCCGGTCAGGATGAGCCATTCACCGTTGTGTGCGTCCGCGAGGTCAGCAAGTGCAAGTTTCGGTTGGCCCTTTTGCCCGCCGAGGTTGGCGTGAGAAATGGCGCTGCTGAGACGGGCATATCCGCTAGGTCCTCTGGCGAGGACCACCAGATGTTGCCCTTCTGGATCAGTAAGTCCGTTTGGTCGTTTGGTGGCCCCGAGCGTGAGTTCAGCCCCAAACACTGTGGGCAGGCCTGCCTCACGTGCGGCTTGAGCGAACTGCACCACCCCGTAGAAGCCGTCATGGTCGAGGAGGGCAAGGCCACTGAGCTCGAGACGAGTTGCCTCCGTAACCATCTCGGCTGGAGAGCAGACTCCATCAAGGAAGCTGAAATAGGAGTGGGCATGTAGTTCTGCGTAGTGGTTTGCAGTCGAGGTGGAACGCTGATACCTAGTCATAAGTCGCCTCGATCCACCACAAGTTCTGTTGCACACAGCACAGATATGCGTTTGATCTATTTGCCGTGACGTCAACTGGTGACCGTGACGGATTGGCGACCTCGGCTTCGGTCGTGAGTTGGAATCGTGCAATCCGTTGCGCTGCCTCGGGTTCCCACCAGTGTTCGTCGGCGAGCCACGGCCCTGCCCACGCTGTGACCGGTGCCCAGCGGCCCCCTGGTTGCCGAAGCTGGGTGGGACTCCCGCTGACCTCCCCGCGACTGGTGACACGCACCGGACCTTGCGCGCCGTGAACCTCGATCGGAATCGGGTCGGGATGGATCACCGACGGCATTGGTTCAGGAATGTGCCCTGGCCACGGCATCGGTGGCTCAATCGATGGCGGGGGTTGACCCCACGGAACCAGTTGCACTCGATCAGCGGGGGAGCGGCCACCACTGACGAGGGCGGTGAAGACCGCAGCGGGGCCGAGTAATCCGCTGACTCGGTCAAGACCCCTGACTGCTCGGCGGTCAGCTTGAGAAAGCTCACCCCACAGGCTGATCTGAAGGTCGTTAGCACCAGCCACTTCGTCTGCGACTAGACGCAGCACACTGACCCCCGCTGTTGGCTTGGCGAGAGCTGGATCAGTGCTGTCGAGCCAGCCAGACAACTGCCATCGAACGCGTTCGACGATGGTCTCGGCGTCGAAGACGGGACTCGCGCGCCAGATCCGGCAGAGCTCCTCGCCATGTTCCGTTGCCGCTTCGATCCGAAGTTGTGTACACGCCAGGCCGTGGCGATCTAGGATTTCGATCAATTCGGCCGCCAGTCGTTTTGCTGCAAACGACGCGATATCGACCCGTTGGGCTGGTGGGTCTAGCTCGCTGGACACTGCCAGTTCGACTTCGGGTTGATGAATCGCTAACGGAGTCGGGTCGAGTCCTCGTGCTAGCGCATGTGCGGTCGCCGCTGCGGAACCGAACCGGGTTAGTACGGATCGAGTGGGCAGTTGGGCGAATTGGCCGAGAGTCTCAATGCCGAGGCGGTGAGCAATCGTGGAGAGCTCATCGAGTTCTAGAGTCGAGATCGGTAGGCCTGCCAAAAACTCTCGTGTTTTGCCTGGGGCAACGAGGCGGCCGTCAGTCCCGTGTGAGGCTGCAAGCTGAGCCCCAAACCGACTGTCCGCAATCCCGATTCGTGCACCAGAGAGTTCGCGTCTCTCGTGCTTGGCATCCAGGCTGTGCGCGCCGATTTCTTCAAGGGCGCAACGCAATTCGTCGACGAGTTCAACTTCGCCGCCGTAGTAACGGGCCGGGCCAGCCGCGGCCAAAGTGCATAGACCCGGCTTCGTGAGTTCAAGGCGAGGGACAACCTGAATCAACGCAGCAACGATCGGCTCAAACTGCTGGGCATCGAGGTGCGGATTTGGAGTGAGCGTGATCAGCTCAGGGCTGTGTCCCTTCGCTTCTCGTCGGCGCTGGCCGCTGCGCACTCCGTCGCGGTAGGCAGCAGGCGAATAGTGCTGAACCCGTCCTGATTCGATGACAGCTGCCGGGACGCCCGGTGGGTAGCCTGCGGCAGTGATTGGCCAGTGCGGGAACAAAACGGCGAGGAATCTCATGGGTCACCACCGGGCGACCAATGTGAGGTTTGGTGTTCGCCGATGCGCAGGCGGCAACTGCGTGCCGGGCCGTTGAGTCGGCGCCCCGTTGCGTTGACAGTGATGACTGCTTCACGCAGTCGTCCGTGTCCCTGTTCAAGCCCACGCCAACTGCACTGGCTTGGGGTGAGGATGATGTCGGGCTGTTCAGGCCACATGCGTCGAGGGGGCCGGTTGGGTGGTCCGCGGTGAGTATCGCGCTGCACGAGTATCAAAATGCTTCTTCGTTGGCGAGCGCGGGCAAGGAGGCGCCGAGCGTCAGTCGGGCGACATTCCTGTTGGAGATTGAGGACAACAAGTTCGACTGTGTCCAGGAGCGCGGCCACGACCTCAAGCCAGGTGCCCCCGGGGTTTGCAACCATGGCGAGTCGCTCAAGCGCAACACCGGAGCCACTCGCTGCATGTGGATTGAGATCATCGAAGCCGATGACCGCCGCCCAGGCACCACGGGCAGTGGGTTCAGCAATCAATCGAAGGAGGAGTGAAGTCTGACCGGACCCGGCGCCGACCTCTAACGTCGATCCAGGTCTCAGGCACCCTTCAGGGATGAGTGCCGCTAACTCTGGCGCCAACTGCAATCCGGGGCGCCGATCTACATGCAGCAGGGACGCAGCGGCGTGCTGCATCGGGGGCGGAACTGGCGATAGGGCAAGCGCATTCGGGAGGGCCATTCAAGGATGATATCGAACATGTGTTCGAAAGTGGATAGGCCTTTTGGGTCATTAGGCACTAGCAGCGTTGGCGTGGTGTCGAGAGACTGAGCATTCAAGCCGCTAAGAATGCAGAGCGAGCTACCGCTCTGCGCAGGTATACCCGGTCAACCCGACACATCGTGAGGGGTTTGAAGTGTCAATCAAGCGAATTGTCACGCTCGTCATTTTTATTGTCGCTGTGCTGGTCGGGCTATTCCATCCTCTCTTACAGGGATCTTCTGCCGACAGCACGTACGAACCGGTGGTCATCACCAACTTCGACGCGGACTACTCCGTTGACGCCAACGGCTTCATGACCGCGACTGAGAACATCACCGTCAAGGTTCCCGTCGGTCGCCGTGGAATCTTCCAGTTCTGGGATGTCGCCGATCCGGCGAATGACAAGGGACGCTATTTCCCAACGATCCTGTCCGTGCAGCGCGACGGCGAGCCTGAGCCATATGAGACTTCCTGGCAGTCCGGTGGCACCATCTACTCCGCGAAAATCGGCCAAGAAGATGTGATCTTGAGCCCTGGCTTGCATACCTACGTCATTCGGTACACCACCCCAGGCGTGATCTCTCCAGTTTCAGCGGGCGAGCAGAAGACCTTCCCCACAACAGTTGGCGCCAACAGTGGCGATCCGCAGTCCGTGTTCTTCTGGAACGTGATTGCCCCGGGGTGGCGGATGCCGATCCAGAAGTCGACCATCAGAGTCACCTTGCCATTTGCAACTGAACAGGTGCAATGTGCTTCCGGAATTGGTGCTGGATCCGCCTCAGCGGCCGCCATGTACGGTCCCTGCACCGTCGTTGGAGCGGGAACACCGAACCTCACGTTGACGGCGAGCAACATCCCGGCCGTCAGCGGCATGACGGTGAGGGCAACCATGGCCCCGCCGAATCCGCCGCAGGTGACGCTGCCGTGGACGCCTAAGTTCGATGCAGTATTTGGGCGAAGTATTGGTCCCTTCGCTTTTGTCATGCTGTTGTCGATTGCGGTGGTGATCGCAGGCTTCTTCTGGGCGCGCACGTCACGCGAACCTGAGCCGGGCTTCCCGGTGATGTACGCACCGCCAGACGGATTTGGCCCCGTGCAAACCCGCTACATGGCATACGAAGATGCCGGACCACACGCGTTGGTTGCGAGCCTCTATTACATGGCTGACAAGCGGCTGATCTCACTCGAGAAACGAACGGACGATTCCTGGCTCGTTACTTCTGCTGCTGGACCGGATGAATTCGCGAGGTTGGATACCCCGACCCGTAGTGTCGCGACCAGTCTGGGCCTTTCTAGTCCGGGAGAGTGGTTCCTGGCGGACAAGTCCGTCGCGAACGGTAAGGCACTTGCCACCGCCAAGACGACAGTGGCCAAAGAGGCCGCAACCTGGGCTCGCAGCACAGGGCTCGTGGTCCCGTCAGCATCAGAGAAGGTTGGTCGGCTTGTTTGGGTGCTGTGCTTTGTCGCGGCGTTCATTGGCTTCTTGGGGTTGGGCTGGCCGACGATGATGGGGCTCCCCTTTGCCGCATTCGTCCTTGGTGGATACGGCTTTATGAAGATCGGAGTCGGGACCCGGCGGACCCAACTCGGGCGCGAGTATTGGTCGAAATCGGCTGGGTTCGAACGGCTGCTATCGACTGATTCGGCTCAAGACCGCTTTGACTTCGCAGCAAACAGAGACTTATTTATCAGCTTCATTCCCTACGCGGTGGCGTTCGGTGTTGCCGATAAGTGGGCAGAGAAGTACCGGGTTTACACAAACTCCGAGCCGCCGAATCCGACGTGGTACCCCTACGGCGCCGGCTACCTCGGAGCCAGCGCGTTATACAGCGCTGGTGGTGGCGTCGATAGTTTTGAGTCCGCGGTTTCGTCGTCGATCGGCACCTACCAAGCGTCGCAGTCTTCCTCCAGCAGCGGCGGAGGAGGAGGCGGCGGTGGCGGAGGTGGTGGCGGTGGCGGAGGCGGATCGTGGTGAGTCACACTAGAACCACTGCGTGCCGGAATTTCCGCAAAGTAGTTCTCGATCTGATTGGAAGTGGTCTGTCGTGATCATCGCGATCATTGTCATCGTCATCTTGGTCCTGCTCGTCATCTTTGCGGTTGTTGGCTTCAACAAGCTGCGGACCGCAGACGTCGCCGCGCAAGAGGCGCTCGGCGGCATCGATGTTCAACTCACACGCCGTGCTGACCTCGTCCCGAACTTGGTCGAAACTGTGAAGGGTTACGCCAAGCACGAGTCCGGAGTGTTTGAGGCCGTCACGGAGGCGCGCGCCCAAGTCAATAAGGCTGCAGCTGGTGGCTCGGTGGAACAGAAGGCAGCTGCCGAAGCTGCGCTCGACAAGTCGTTGGTCAACGTGATGGCGGTCGCTGAGCAATACCCGGACCTCAAGGCGTCAACGAACTTCCTTCAGCTGCAGAACCAGTTGACCGACACTGAGAACCAGGTCTCCTTCGCGCGGCAGTACTACAACGATGCCGTGGGCACCCTCAACACTCTGCTCGTCACGTTGCCGTGGATGTTGTTCAACGGTATGGCGAAGGTCGCCAAGCGCGACTTCTACGAAGCACCTGAGGGGCAAGCCGCTCCTCCGCAGGTGTCGTTCAACTAGCGAGGATCGACCAACGCCGCACCTGCCCGCGGCGTTGGTCGGCTGCTTGGCTAGCTCGAGGACGGGCTACTTCACCGGACTCAGAATGGGCCGTTTTGCTTGGACCTCGTCGCCGGAACTTTGTCGGCGGATTCGTCGAGTCAGCCACGGCGCGAGGTATCGACCCGTCCACTCGATATCGTCGCGGACTGTTTGGATAAGCCCCCGCGGGTGGGCCACGGGGAGAGGTTCGCGCCAGTCGTACTCACCGAGTTCAAGGTTCGTCGCGACGATATTTCCAACGCGTTCGTGGCCGAGCTCATTGAGGTGGAGACGGTCTTCAGCCCAGAAACGAGAATCATCGAAGACGGTCTCAGGCCAGAAATCGACCACGTAGCAGTCATGTTCCTCGGCGAGCGCAAGAGTGATCTCGCGGTACTCGGCCAGGCGCGGCGTCACGGTGCCAAGCGCGCGCGAACGGCGTTCCAGGTTGCCAAAAGCGAAGACCAAGACGTCCGCGCCAGAATCGCGAGCTTTGACCACACCTTCTTCGAGGAGGTCGGCGCTGCGAGAGGCATCCCACTTGGGGCGCAACACGTCGTTGACTCCGCCAGCCAGTGAAACCAGATCTGGTTCCATTTCAAGTGCCAGTGGCAGTTGGTTACCGACGATGTCGTCGAGTTTGCGTCCGCGCACTGCCAAGTTTGCGTAGGTAAAGTTGTCCGTGCGTTCTGCCAGGAGTTCTGCGACGCGATCTGCCCAGCCGCGATGTCGGCCGTAGGGGCGACGATCTTCGAGGCCTTCAGTGAATGAATCTCCGACGGCAACGAACTTGTGCCAAGTCGTCACGAGGTACCCCTTTTGTCATTTGCCAGCGCCCATTTTTGTGAAGTTGCGGTTTCAACCATATGCGCCAAACGTGATCCACGAGGCGAGATCGTGGGGTAGAACTCATAAATCACTTGCGATGAACCGCCCGTGCAAGGGCAGCGACTGTCGATCCGTCGACCCCATGGGAAGAATCGGGCGTAGCAGAGCTGTGTACGTTCGTGGCGCCTAGATCGAGAAATTCACCAACGTTGCCAGGTCGAACGCCACCCCCAGGCATCACGATCGGTTGGTTTCCGAGGTGATTGATCAAGACGTCGAGCAGTTCAACCCCAAGCAGTGCGGACTCTTGCTGTCCAGACGTTAGGATGCGAGTGAATTGGAGCCCGCCAATTGAGGCGTAGGCCTCTAGCGGATCGGCAACGTCGTCGAACGCCCGATGGAAGGTCAGTTGGATGTGCGGGTTGGTTGCTTTTGCCGCATCGACGAGTCGCGCGCATCGATCGGTATCGACCTGGCGCTGGGCATCCAAGACGCCAACCACGATGCCGTCAAATCCGAGCTCAGCAATCGTGATGACGTCGGATTGCATCGCTTTGAACTCGTAGTCGTCGTACTGGAAGTCACCGCCCCGTGGCCGGACCATCACAAACACCGGAATCGTGATTGCTTCGCGTGCTTGGCGCAATACCCCGAGCGAAGGGGTTGTGCCGCCTTCAGGTCGCCCGGCGCACAACTCGATCCGATCTGCTCCGTTCTCCTGCGCGACGAGTGCATCAGCGACGCTGAAACAGCAGATTTCTAGTTCCCGGACCACCTCGGAATTATTGCCTTCTGGTGCGCGTGATGCACGACACGCCGCGGCAGACGGGGTCCAGGAGATTGCGAAGTGGCATGACGCGGCTATGCTGGCGTTTGACGCGCACGATCTCGCAGCGCCCAATTCACTCGCTGAGTTGGCTGCTGTTTCGGATGCTCACAGGCCGCTGGGGAAGGCGACCCTGAGAGTGAGGAGATCTGTGGTGTCTGATTTTGCGCGCTCTGCGACGACGCAGGGCTCCCACACGCCCCTGCTTCGGGGGGTTGTGTATATCCATTCGTGCCCACGCGCGCTGATGTCGCACGTCGAGTGGGCTCTTGCTTCCACCCTAGGTCCCGGTGCGCGCCTTGATTGGGACTCGCAACCTGTGCTGTCGGGAACCCATCGGGCCGATCTCGGCTACAAAGCACCAGCAGGCACGGCTGGGCGACTCGCCAGTGAACTGCGCACCTTTCCTGGCCTCAGATTTGAGATCACCCAAGAACCGCACGGCTCGGTAGAGGGTGAGCGTTATGCATTCACCCCGTCCCTGGGGGTCTACCGGGCGGCGATGGGGCCGCACGGCGACGTCCTGATCAACGAGGAACGGCTGCGCGGTGCGCTGGCTCGCGCGGATAGCGGCGCGAACCTTGCCGACGAAATCAACGCCCTGCTTGGTGCCGCGTGGGATGCCGAACTTGAAGCGTTCCGCTACGCGGGTGAGGGCGCGGCCGTGCGATGGATGCACGAGGTCGGCTAAGTAAGAGCGCCGATGACACGCTGCCCAGCGCTTCGTTGGGTCGCAACCCAATAGGCAAAACCCCGATGATGTCTGCGTGTCCAAATCAGCCGCCGCAGACAGCGTCGAGGCAGTAAAAGATCCACGCCGCTGGTGGGCGCTGGCCGCCCTGAGCCTGGCGGTGTTGTTGGTCTCTGTCGACAACACGATCCTGGCGCTGGCGATCCCCAGCCTGGCCGAGAGCCTCAAGCCGAGTCCCACAGAACTGCTTTGGATTGGCGACATCTACTCGTTCGTCCTCGCGGGCCTGCTCATCACGATGGGCAACGTGGGCGACCGGATTGGTCGCAAGAAGCTCCTCATGATCGGACTTGTGGGCTTCGCTGCGGTCTCAGTGCTTGCGGCGTTTGCGCCGTCGCCGGAGGCACTCATCGCGTCGCGCGCGCTCCTCGGTGTCGCCGGTGCGACGCTAATGCCCTCAACCCTGTCGCTGATTCGCAACACCTTCCTCGATACGCGCGAACGCACTGTTGCCATCTCCGTATGGAGCGCGGTTGCGGCCGCAGGTGGCGGTCTCGGCCCGCTTATCGGCGGCTTCCTGCTCGAGCATTTCTGGTGGGGCTCGGTGTTCCTGGTCAACGTCCCGATCGTCATGGTCATCATCGCAATCGGGTTCTGGTCGTTGAGAGAGAGCAAGAATCCGAACCCCGGACCCATCGACCTCATTAGCGTGGTGCTGTCAATGGTTGCCGTGCTCGGAACGATCGCGGGTATCAAGGACATCGCCATCCATGGCTTCGACGATCCGTACCCATTCGGCTATCTGGCAATCGGGATACTCGCCGGGTACGTGTTCGTTCGGCGACAGTTCACGTTGGAATCGCCGCTGATCGACATGAACCTCTTCAAGATCCCGGCGTTCAGTGGTGCTGTTGGGGCCGACCTGATCAGCGTGTTCGGGCTCATGGGCGTGTACTTCTTCCTGGCACAGCAGTTCCAGCTTGTTCAAGGGGAATCGCCGTTGCAGGCAGGGTTCCAACTCCTGCCAGCAGAGATCGCTGCCTTGATCGGTGCGCTGCTTGCTGCCCGAGTCATTCGAAGACTCGGTCGGCGCTTCGCGATTGCCGGAGGAATCACCCTCGGCGCGCTTGGGTTGCTAAGTCTCGGGATCATTCATCTCGAAGGGAACGTGTTGGTCATCAGCGCGATGATCTGCGTCGGACTCGGATTCGGTTGTTCACTCACCGGAACGGCCGACGCCATTTTGGCCGCAGCGCCACCGGAGCGGGCCGGTGCTGCAGGTGCCGTCTCAGAAACGGCGTACGAACTAGGTGCGGCGCTCGGGATCGCAATCCTCGGTTCGATTCTGGGGGCGTGGTACCGCAAGAGCGTGGAGATTCCGCCTGGCTTGGCGCCAGAGAACAGTGCAGCTGTTGAAGAATCCCTGAGCAGTACGGTCGAAGTCGCCCAGAGTTTGCCGGCAGAGGTCGCTGAGTCGATGTTGGCTGCCTCGCGGATCGCGTTCACCGATGCATTGAGTGTGACCTGTTTGGTTGCCGGTGTGGTCTGCGCAATCGCTGCGGTGATTGCTGCTCGCGTGCTGCCCGCCAAGGCCGACGAAATTGAGCCGGTGGATCATTAGCAGGTGAGCAAACCGGGAACTCCTTCTATCGTGGTACAGCGATCGCAGTCACGGTTCAACACCAACGTTTCGTGGCTTGATTCGCGGCACTGCTTTTCGTTCGGACAGCACTACGACCAGACGAACACCCACTTTGGTCTGCTGATGGTGTCGAATGACGACATCGTCTCCGCCGGAGCGGGCTTCGACACTCATCCTCATCGGGACATGGAGATCGTCACCTGGGTGATGTCTGGCTCACTGGTCCATCAAGATTCGCAAGGCAACAGTGGGGTCATCTACCCAGGGCTAGCGCAGCGCATGAGCGCAGGCAGAGGGATTTTGCATTCCGAGAAGAACGACTCCTGGCGTCTGACCGGAGTCGCCGAACACGCCGATCCCGTGCACTTCATCCAGATGTGGGTGTTGCCCGATACGCCTGGAATTGAGCCGGGATACCAGCAACTTGATATCAACGACCAGCTAAAAGATGGGTCGGGGCTAGCCGTGGTCGCCAGCGGGCTTGCGGAGCACACAAACACCACGGCGATCCGCATTGCGCAATCCAAAGCCGGCCTCCTTGCGGGGCACCTTGCGCCACGCGAGCGCCAGAATCTGCCGAGTGCTCCGCGACTGCACCTGTTCGTCGCTGCGGGTGATGTCTGGCTTGAATCGGGTGAGCAACTCGCAACGGGTGACTCGGCCCGGATGTCTGAAGCCGGCGGGATCGCTGTGACGGCCGGTGCGGCGGGTGCCCAGATACTGGTTTGGCAGATGCACTAGGTGATTGTTGAAGGCACGTCGACGACTAGTCGCGGTCCACTGCGGCGCTGAGGCGGACCGTCTCACCTAGCTGTCTGGCAGCAGCTTTTACTGCGGGTCCGAACTTTGTTCCGGGTGCTCGACTGAGGCGTTCGATGGGGCCACTGACACTGATGGCTGCAACCACACGCCCACCCACCCGGACGGGCGCGGAGACGCTCGCGACGCCGGGCTCTCGTTGGCCGACACTCTGGGCCCAACCGTTGAATCGGACCTTCGCCAGCGCAGCAGGCGAGAACCGCGCACCCACGAGTTCATGTTGAACAGTCGCCGGATCTTGCCAAGCTAACAACACTTGTGCTGCTGATCCGGCCTTCATTGGAAGCACTGTTCCGACGGGAACAGTGTCACGCAATCCAGCGGCGGGTTCAGCCGCCGCGATACATACGCGGTGTTCGCCCTGACGTCGGTAGAGCTGCGCGCTCTCGCCTGTCTGGTTCCGCAGCGCGGACAGGATCGGTCCGGCCGCCGAAATTAGTCGATCTTCACCGCGGGATGCTGAAAGTTCACCCAACCGGGGGCCCAACACAAACCGCCCACTGGCGTCACGGCCTACGAGTCGGTGATGCTCAAGTGCGATGGCGATTCGGTGTGCTGTCGGTCGGGGGAGTCCAGTGGCCGCGGTCAAGCCTGCGAGGTTGAGTGGTCCGCTCTCAAGCGCGACCATGACGGTCACGGCCTTGTCGATGACTCCAACACCGCTGCCCACAGATCCCTTGTCCATATAGTGATACTGCAATCCCAATATGTGGGATGTCAATTCGCAATTCCGTCTGGCCTAGCGCACTCTTGCGAGGTAGGTATTTCTCTATCGACAGGAGTGGGTCATGGGTAGGACATTGGCCGAGAAGGTCTGGGAGTCACATGTGGTGGCCCGAGCCGAAGGTGAGCCGGACCTGCTTTACATCGACCTGCATCTTGTGCACGAGGTAACAAGCCCGCAGGCCTTCGACGGCCTGCGGGCCGCAGGGCGCCCAGTTCGTCGACCGGACCTGACGATGGCGACCGAAGATCACAATGTGCCGACGATCGATATCGACAAGCCGATTGCCGACCCGATCTCGCGAACCCAAGTCGAGACACTTCGTCGCAACTGCAACGAATTCGGCGTTCCGCTCTACTCCCTGGGAAACGTTGAGCAGGGAATCGTCCACGTGGTTGGCCCCCAGATGGGGCTGACCCAGCCGGGGATGACGGTTGTCTGTGGCGACAGTCATACGTCCACGCACGGTGCATTTGGTGCGCTGGCATTTGGCATCGGCACCAGCGAGGTCGAGCACGTGCTCGCCACTCAGACTCTGCCGCTAAAGCCCTTCAAGACCATGGCGATCACCGTAAACGGCGCGCTGCCGGACGGCGTCACGGCGAAGGACCTGATCCTCGCGGTGATTGCCAAGATCGGTACCGGCGGTGGCCAGGGATACGTACTGGAATACCGCGGCGAAGCCATTGAGTCACTGTCGATGGAAGCGCGGATGACGATCTGCAACATGTCCATTGAGGCTGGTGCTCGCGCTGGCATGATCGCCCCCGACGAGACGACCTACGAGTTCCTCAAGGGACGTGAACGTGCACCGCACGGTGTCGCGTGGGAAGAGGCCGTGCAGTCATGGCGTGGATTGGTCACCGATCCCGATGCCGAGTTCGACGCGGAGGTCGTTATCGATGCCTCGACGCTGAGCCCGTTCGTGACCTGGGGAACGAACCCAGGACAAGGGTTGCCTTTGTCCGCAGCTGTGCCCAACCCTGATGACTTCGAGAACGAGGTTGATCGCTCAGCTGCTCAGCGCGCGATCGAGTACATGGGACTGACCGCTGGCATGCCCCTGAAGGACATCACAGTTGACACGGTCTTCCTGGGATCGTGTACCAACGGGCGCATCGAAGATCTACGTGCGGCGGCGGCAGTAATTGAGGGTCGCAAGGTCGCCGACGGCGTAACAATGCTGGTTGTTCCAGGCAGTGTTCGAGTCCGGTTGCAGGCCGAATCGGAAGGGCTCGACAAGGTATTTATCGAGGCCGGAGCGCAGTGGCGTCAAGCGGGCTGCTCGATGTGTTTGGCGATGAATCCAGACAAGTTGACGCCTGGCGAGCGCAGTGCATCGACGTCGAATCGCAACTTCGAAGGCCGTCAAGGGCCAGGTGGGCGTACTCACCTGGTGTCACCGCAAGTCGCTGCAGCAACTGCAGTGACTGGACACCTCAGCGCACCCACCGACCTGGTCACCGCCTAATCGGCGCCCGGCCACACTGAACAGGAGAAGACGATGGAGAAGTTCACAGTTCACACCGGGGTTGGTGCGCCGCTACGCCGCAGCAACGTTGACACCGATCAGATCATCCCTGCTGAATACCTCAAGCGGGTAACTCGTCATGGCTACGAAGACGCGCTCTTTTCTGCGTGGCGCAAGGATCCTGAATTTGTGCTGAATCAGCCTGCGTATTCGCTGGCATCGGTCTTAGTAGCTGGCCCCGATTTCGGCACCGGGTCGTCCCGTGAGCATGCGGTTTGGGCGCTTCAGGACTACGGCTTCAAGGTTGTGCTCTCCAGTCGATTTGCCGACATTTTCAGGGGCAACGCTGGCAAGGGCGGACTCCTCGCCGCAGAGGTTGAAGAATCAGTTATCGAGCGACTGTGGGAGATGCTTGATGCTCATCAGGGTGCCCAGATCACTGTAGATCTTGTGGAATGTCGGGTGCGAGCCGAGCGGATCGATGAGCCGTTCGTCATCGATGAGTACGTCCGCTGGCGTCTGCTAGAGGGGCTCGACGACATCGGTATCAGTCTCAAACACGAAGTGGCGATCGGTGACTTTGAGCAGCGGCGTCCGGAGTTCTTGCCGACAACTGCCTGAGATTCAAGGGTTCCTTCGAAGTGATCCCGCGTGTCGATCTCGGCGTGGCGCGGGTGACGGCTCGGTGTTGTACGTCTAGATTCTCGCGGTAGCGAACGATCGTGTGTTCGCAAAACCTAGACGGAGGACTTACGTGAACAAGGCTGAACTCATTGACAGGGTGGCAGAACGCCTCGAAGTCAGTCGCAAGCAGGCTGCCGAGGCAGTTGACGAGGTAATCAAGTCGATCACCGAAGCAGTCGCCGAGGGCGAGCGGGTTGCGATCACTGGCTTCGGGATCTTCGAGAAGGTTGAGCGCAAGGCACGTACCGGACGCAACCCGATGAGCGGTGCGATCGTCAAGATCAAGGCGACCAATGTGCCGAAGTTCCGTCCGGGATCGGAGTTCAAGCTTGTTGTGAGCTCTGGGCGTGCCAGCGCCGCCAAGCGTGTCGCTGCCGCCAAGAAGGCAGCGCCAGTCAAGAAGGCTGCGCCCGCTGCTAAGAAGGCAGCACCAGCGGCAACTAAGGCCGCGCCTGCAAAGAAGGCAACCCCTGCGGCGAAGAAGGCTGCGCCTGCGAAGAAGGTTGCTCCGGCAGCGAAGAAGGCGACCCCAGTGAAGAAGGCAGCTGCGACGAAGGCGCC
>JBAYVO010000028.1:0-16037 GCA_041674545.1 Candidatus Nanopelagicales bacterium
TCCAACACCCAAGGTTGGCGGATCTGGTGAGACTCTCCGTCACCGATCGACCGCGGTGCGGCGCCGGGTCCACCACAGCACCGGTAGTAGCAGAAGCGACAGAATGCCACCAAGTAGCGCCAGCATCGAGTAGCCGGTCACGGCCATGACGATTCCTGAGGCAGCACCTCCGCCAGCACCAGCTAACGCGACGAGTACATCGATCGAACCTTGAGTTCTGCCGCGCTGATCCGGGGAAGTGGAGTCGACGATAAGCGCGGTGCCCGCAATCACACCGAAGTTCCAGCCGAGGCCGAGCAACGTCAGGGCCACGATCAACAGTACGAGCGAGTGAGTTGGAGCTGCAGCCGCAACGATCCCCGCCAGCAACAATGTGACGGCGCCAGCAATCGACATCGCAATGCGACCGACCCGATCGACGAGGATTCCGGTTATCGGCGAGGGCAAGAACATCGCGGCCACATGAATGCTAATCACAAGTCCGACGTCGGTCAGGCTGTACGAGTGCTCGCGCATGTGAACCGGAGTCATCGTCATGATGGCGACCATGGCGACCTGCGTCAGGACCATAACCGTCGCGCCGACCATGACGCCATTGCGAACGGTCGGGATAGCTATCTCACCGACCTCGCCGGTTGGGGTGGTCGAATCGATTTCGTCAACCTCATCACAGGGCAGAGTCGGAGCGACGTTGGCGAAGCGTTCGGCGACCAGATACGGATCAGGCCTGAGGAACGCGAAGAGGGTGGCCGCCGCAGCCAGGTAGGCAATCGCGGCGAGCAGAAATGGCCCGGCAAGTGCGGGGATACCGAAATTCAACGAAAGCCTGCCCAGCGGTTCGATCAGGTTCGGTCCAGCCACGGCGCCCAATGTCGTGGCAACCATCGCGATGCTGACTGCCGTGCCTCGCTGAGCCGGAAGCGCAAGGTCAGTTCCGGCGTAACGTGCCTGCAGGTTGGCGGCGGTCCCGGCGCCGTAGACGAATAGCGCGATCATCAGCGTCGCGCTGTTCCCGGTGACAGCTGCCAGCACGACTCCGGCAGCACCGAGGCCACCCACTGCGAACCCCAGACTCAGACCAGTGCGGCGTCCCCACCGCTGCGTGAAGCGACCAATCAAGAACGCCGCAAGCGCCGAGCCCAACGTGAACAACGCGATTGGTAATCCAGCCAGACTGTCGCTTCCGAGCATCTGCTGCGCGAGGAGTGCGCCAACTGCAACCCCGGCGGCTAGCCCTGCGCCACCAAGGATCTGACTGAAGACGACAACCTTCAGGGTTCGACTCTGAACCCTGATGCGTTCGAGTTCTTGCGGGTCAGCTGTCACCTGTCCAGCAGTCTGCCGAGAATGTTCCACGGGAGCATCTTCCACCCCAGGCGCAGGCGCCACCGCCGATTTGCCGGATCGCACGCATGCCCATTCCTACTAAGCAACCTCGCTAGTAGTCGTTGGCGAATCGATTGGCGGACCCGTTTGACATGTCCGTCGCTCTTTCGGTTTGGGCATAGCCCGACCTAGCGTCGTCGGACCCCAGCCGAATCGCGTCAGAACATGGTCCGTTGCGAATAACTCGGTTCCTCAATCCGGTTCCCAAAATAAAGCGAATCGAATCAAGCCGAGTCACAACTAGCCGCTAGTACCGTTCTCCGCCGTTGTAGACCCACTTGAGTTTTCCGTGCTTCTTCTTACACTTGAAGAGCACGCTCTCTTTCGAGTTTCCAACACGGACAACTTTGCCCTTTTTCTTGCATTGTTTTCCGTCCCAGATCGCACCTGGGGCAAGCATCTTTCGTGCAACAGGCCCGCTCGAATCTGAGGCGGCAACCGCGCTTGCGGTGTTTGGCACGGCAGAGAATGTCACGGCAACAATGCCGACGGCCAATAGCGTTGGTAGCGACTTCTTCATTCCGGCCCGCCTCTGTTCAGTGCTACGCAATGCGGCAGAGGAAACTCTGGCGCATTGTTGATAATGCTTTCCAGCGACAGCAGATGCAAACGATATCTAGCACGTCTGGTGCATCCGGGTTGCTCCAGCAACCTGGGCGCCAGTGAACCAATGGACACGGAGTTCGGACGCAGGTCTAGCCATCGGCGCGGGTCGGGGTCCCGGCGTCACTGCCAACACCAGCAGTAGGTCGCCAGGGTCGGTCAGTGCACCACACCAGCAAAATGTCACCGGGGTTGAGGTATTCCAGGCGCGAGATGAGAGCAAGGCGGTCGGTGGTGGCTCCGGACGCATCTTCAATGAAGATCCTCGCCCAATCGGGAAGTGTTAGCGCATCGACCTGTAGGTCAGCGGATTGATCGGTGGTTGAGACTCTGGCGTATCCAATGTTGTTCGACAAACCTAGATGTCAGCACGATCATCGGGTTGGATCTGCTTTCCCAAGGTCGGCGGACAAGAGCGCATAACAGTTCATGCTCTCTTGCACCCTGATTTGTCATCATCTGGTGTCAGGAGGTGACGGAATGAGTGACGTACTTATTCCCGACGTTCCCGAAAGCGTGCTGGCAACGCTGGGCGGGCAAGCTGCGCGATTGGGGCTTTCCCGCACCGAATCCCTGCGGAGGCAACTGACACAGGTAACGGCCGTGGGTAGCGGCACGACTCGCCCGCAGGACTGGGCGAATTTTGGCGAACGATTCGCAGACTTGGGAGATGCAGACATCATGGACAACGCGTGGCGTTGACCATGTGGTTGGTCGACAAATCTGCACTCGTCCGGATTCCGCAAACCCACGAAGTGACGGTTTTGTCCGACCGAATCGCACTCGGTCTCGTGCGGATATCTGTCATCACTCGCTTGGAGGTCGGCAACTCCGCCCGCTCCGGTGTAGAGCTTCGGGATCGCTCAACCTCACCGCCGATCGTTCTGATGCCGATAGAACACTTGACGCCACTTGTCGAAACCCGCGCTATCGACGTGCAGCAGCAGTTCGCCGATGTGGGCCACCACAGGGCTCCCTCAATACCTGATTTGCTCATCGCAGCGACAGCCGCGCTTGCCGGTCTGACGCTCTTGCGCTGAGACAATGACTTGAACCTGATCGCCTCACCAACCGGCACACCGACTGAACGGATATTCCCGCGCCGTGACTCGCTGCCGGAAGTCCGAAAACGTTCGATTGCGGTCGCTCCTCGGTTCAGGCTTGTCTACCTTTCCTACCAGCGGCCAGGATCGTGATTCTCGGTCTTTCCTTCTCGGACGCGGATGCGATCCCGCACGCCAACCAGATCTGAAGCCATTTCTGAGTGCTCGCACATCATGGATTCTGAGATATCGTAAATCTCAGATTGGAAGTCCTTGGCCATTCGCCAAACACCTACTGGATACGACAAGTGGAAGATCGCTCCACTGTCGTCACGAAGGTCCATCTCGATCAACAGTTCCTCATTGGGCCGCCTGATTTCCGGTTCCAGCGTCAACGGATCGACAGACGCGGCCTCCGACATGTCACTGATTCGGAGAGAGGAGATTTCGCATCCCGCGTCGGCGACCCAGGGTTGCACCTGTCGACGAAGCTCAGCTTCCGCGTCGCGCAACAACGTTGCGGCGAGAGGCCGCGAACTATCGCGCTGTGGCATGGCCACATTGTCGCAGCTACGAGCGGATAGCCTCTTGCAGAGTCCACTTGCGAGAGTCGTGTCATCGGTCCCGCTCGTCGACTGAGCGCTTGCATATCGAAGCAACGTCACCTGCACTTTGCGTTGAGTGTGGATTTGTTGGGGTATCTCCAGCCGGCGACACCCCAACAAATCCACACTCAACGCAATCGCTTTTGGGATCCCAACGGGATTAGAGGTGGGACTGGAAGAAGGCGACCTCGAGGCGCAGGAGGTTCTCGGCGACTTCCTCCTGGGGTGTCATGTGGGTGACGTTGGCCAGCGGGACGAAGGTGTGTGGACATCCCGCAGCGGTGAGGGCCGACGAGAGTTGTAGCGAGTGCGCGACAACAACGTTGTCATCTGCAAAGCCGTGGATGATCATCAGTGGGCGTTCAAGTCCAGCCGCCAAGGGAAGTAGTGAGCTTGCGTCGTAGTTCGCCGCCGCTGATTCTGGGTCGCCGAGGTAGCGCTCGGTGTACGCACTGTCGTAGAGGCGCCATTCGGTGACCGGAGCCCCAGCGACGGCCGCATGGAAGACATCAGGCCGCCGTAACACCGCGAGTGCCGCGAGGTACCCGCCAAAAGACCAGCCAGTGATCCCAACGCGGTCGACGTCAATGTCGTCAGGCCAACGCTGAGCTACTCCGGTGAGTGCATCCACTTGGTCTTGCAGCGGCATTGATCCAAGATCGCCGCTGATCGCACGCTCCCAGGCCGGACCTCGCCCGGGGCTGCCGCGACCATCGGTCACAATCACCGCGAACCCTTGATTCGCAATCCACTGTGCTTCAGCGAAAGCCCGTCCGACTTCGATCACTCGCTGTGCATGAGGGCCACCGTAGGGGTTCATTACCACTGGGAGCCTTGCGCTACCTGGAACGTGATCTTGCGGCCACAGCACGACCGTGTTCAACGCGCGCTCGCCGACGCTCACTAGCTCAGGCGAGATGTCGATCGGCGGCGTCATGGCGTGTGATTCGAGGGTGGCGATCAGGGACTGCCCACCATCGGTCGGGTTCCAGGTTGAGAATTGCCGAGCCCAGTCGCGCGCATCCACGTCGGCGTGGGCCGTATAGAGCGTTCCAGCGCGGAAGTCGCCCACCGTCCAGCCTTCGTCCGCGGCAAGCGGATGTACGCGTCCATCACGCCCGACCAGCACCAGTGAACTGGCGGTGGCGCGAGGAGCGACAGCGAGCAACAGTCCGTCGTCGCTACTTCGAACGACTGCCGTGACCTGTTGTTGCGCTGGCAGTTCGACCGCAACCCCATCTATCGCGACCGTCTCGACATCGCCGGACTGATGGGTCGAGACAAGCTGACCGTCAACGGTCCACGTCGGTGTCCCTGGCAGCACCGATACCCAGGCGACATCTTCGTCACCGCCGACGACGCTCGTGGAACCGTCCGTTGGATCGATCGACAGGACGATCGAGTGACGCTGGGGTCGGTCGAACAACGTGACTAGCGGCGGACCGAAGTTGTTCCATCGCACCGAGACGAGGTACTCCCAGCGATCGTGATCCCACCCGACTTCCATCCGTTCGCCGACAATCGGAACGAGCCAAAGCCGAACGCGTGGGTTCGGTCGTCCGACCGCCGGGTAGCGAACGGTGTGAGGTGTCGCGCCGGGATCGCTGGGGTTTGCGATGTGCCACTGGTCGACGTCTGATTCGTCAACTTCCTCGACCAGGAGTGCAGATCCGTCTGGTGCCCACCAAAAGCCGCGGACTCGATCGAACTCTTCGGCAGCGAGGAAGTTTGCGAGCCCCCAGGTCTGCAGGGGATGCGTCGCCTCAAGCAGGCAGCGTTCGTCGGTTCCATTAAGCGCAGCGACGTGCAGCGACCCCGCGCAGACCCACGCAATTCGCTGTCCAGTCGGATCAACGCGCGGATCGACCGCCGGTCGCGCAACGTCGAGAAGTCGGGTCGGCCGACCGCCGGTGGTCAATGACGCGACTCCAACGGAACCCGAGAGCGCGAACACAGCGGTGGTAAATGCGTCATCGGTGTTGAACGACACAATCCCGGCGCCAGACTCGCGTAGTCGTTCACGGCGAGCGCGTTCCGCGGGTGACAACTCCTCGTCGCTGGTCAGCAGAACGCCCGGATCGGCAGCGATCATCGGGCGGAAGTCTCTCGTGATGTCGGCCACCAAGAGCTGTTTCACCGAGTCCGTTGGACCAGTGGATTGCAGGAATGCAACCCGTGTCCCGTCGGGGGACAAGGACACATCAGAAGGAGCCCCGAGGGTGAATCGACGAGTGCGTGCTTGCAGGAGCGGAAACGATTCGGTCACACGCGAATAGTGCCGCACGCGACTGGTGGTTACCCTCCATGCATGAGCATTCAGTCTGATCGCCGCATTTTGCTTGTTCACGCCCATCCAGACGACGAGACCATCGGGTCCGGCGTCACGATGGCCAAGTACGTCACGGACGGCGCCCACGTGGCACTGGTTACCTGCACACTGGGCGAAGAGGGTGAGGTCTTGGTCGCTGATCTGGCACACCTTGGGGTCAACGGCGAGGACCGGCTAGGCGATCACCGCATCAATGAACTCGGCGACGCGATGAAGCAGCTCGGCGTCTCTGATTGGCGGCTGCTCGGCGAGCCCGGAAAGTACCGCGACAGCGGGATGATGGGGGAGCCAAGTAACAACCGGGAAGGATGTTTCTGGCAGACCGACCTGCTCAAGGCGGCTGAGGACCTCGTGCCCGTGATCCGTGAGCAGCGCCCCCATGTGCTCATCACGTATGACGACTTCGGTGGCTACGGGCACCCGGACCACATTCAGGCGCACCGCACTGCGATGTATGCGAGCCAATTGGCTGCCGCGCCAACCTTCCGACCTGACCTCGGCCAGGCGTGGGATATCCCGAAGATCTATTGGACAGCAATCTCGAAGTCGATGATTCGAGCCGGGATTGAGGCGCTGCGCGCGAGCGGTGACACAAGCGAGATGGCGATGATGGACCCCGACGAAATCCAGTTTGGCGTTGACGATGCGCTCGTCACCACCAAGATTGACGGGCGCGAGTTCCTCGCGCAGAAGGTCGCCGCGATGCGTGCCTTCCCGACGCAGATCAATATGGAATCTGGATTCTTCTCGTTCGCGGAGCTACCAGACAGCCCGATGGGCATCGAACACTTCCGGCTTATCAAGGGTCGCCTCGGCGAACTGGATGACTCTGGCCACGAAACGGATCTATTCGCGGGGCTAACGACCCGCTGATGCCGCAATTGCCGCTGACCGATGAGTCGTTCCGGGAGGTTGCCTCCCGGTACGCCACGGGCGTCGTTGTTGTCACTACTACCGCCGACGGTTTCGATCACGCGATGACGGCTACCTCGTTCACGACGGTTTCCCTGGACCCGATGCTCGCGTTGGTCTGCGTCGAACAGGAGACCCGATTCCACGATGCGCTATGCGGCGGTGACATCGCTGCCTCCGGGGGCAACTTGTGGGGCGTGAGTGTTCTCACCGAAAAAGCGGTCCCGGCAGCGAGTTGGTTTGCCACCAAGGGCAGACCGCTACACGGGCAGTTCGATCGATTTCCGCACTATCGAGGTGCGAAAACGGGCGTCATCTTGCTGGAAGACTCGATCGCCACGATGGAGCTTCGGACAACCCAGGCAGTGCCAAGCGGTGACCACACGATCGTCCTGGGCGACGTGTTGTCGCTATCAGTTTCGGAGGAACTCGTGCAGCGAACACCTGCCGAAGACGCGGGCTGGCCGTTGACGTATTGGGCGCGCCGCTACCGCAGTTTGTCCCGCTAGCGGGCATACGATGGGGTCCGCTGAACCTTCCCCCAGCGAATCCGTAGTCAGCTAGTTCGAGTGTTCCTTGCAGAATGCACGTGCGGGCTGTCGCCATTAGGCCGATGTCTACTGCGTTGGCCTGTTTCGACTGGAGTCGATTCGTGTCGAGCCTAACCTCGCCCGATGATGTGATCAACTCTGCCGACGGTCCGCGCAATCGCCGTCGGCCTCCAGTCACGCCTACCCAGCGGGCCGTCCGAATCACGGTCCTGTTGGTGTTCTGGCTCACCTCCGTCATGATCACCTTGGTGGCATTGGGTAGTTCGAAGATTCCTTCAGGGACAACGGTCAACGGGATTGACGTCGGCGGACTCGATCGCCAGAGCGCAATCAACAAGCTCGAAGTTGGGCTGGCTCAGCAAGTTGCCCTCCCTATTGCGCTGAAGATTTCGCAAACGTCGACGAGGGTTCCGGCTGATGCCCTCGGAATTACGCCCAACTACGAAGCGTCAATCGATTCGGTCATGACGACCCGATGGAACCCGTTCGACATGTGGCGCGGGATTCGTGGCGGTGGTTCCGGCGAAGTTGTCCTCGACATCGATGAGGCCACGCTGGCTGCAAAACTCGACGGCCTCGCCCAGCAGTATCGCCAGGATTCACGCGAGCCTGAAATCACGTATTCAGGAACAACACCAGAACTGAGCGAACCCGTCGTGGGTAAGGTGCTTGATACTTCGGTCGCGCCGGAAATCCTGTTGAGTCAATATCTTCACACCGACGGCGCGATTGATCTCCCTATGGTTGAGCAACAACCGGAGGTCTCCCTCGACGAAGCCCGCGAAGCTCTTGACGGGATTGCGAAGACTGCGGTCAGTGCGCCCGTGACGGTGAAGGTTGGCGACGTCTCAGCGGAGGCATCGCCCGCGGCGATTGCTTCAGCGCTGACGTTCCAAGTCAAAGACGGGCAACTCCGACCGGTTGTCGATGGTGCGGAGCTTCACGTAGCGATGGGATCAGCTCTGGCCAAGGTGGATACCCGCGCGAAGGACGCAACGTGGGATGTCAGCAGCGGCACGCCAGTGTTGGTTCCTGCCGAGTACGGCAACGGGGTGACCGACGACCATGTCGCCGATTCCGTGTCGAGCGTGTTGGACAAGGCCGCTGATCAGCGCAGAGTTGAGATGCCCTTGGGGCCGTTGAATCCGTCGCTTTCAACCGATGATGCTGCCGCTCTCAACATCAAAGAAAAGGTATCGAGCTTCACGCAGCGGTTCCCGTACGCGCCGTACCGCTCGCAGAACATCGGCCAGGCGGCAAAGAAGGTAAACAAGACCTTGCTCAAACCCGGCGAGGTGTTCTCGATGAACGAGATCGTCGGGGAACGGACTAAGGCGAACGGATTTGCCGAAGGCCCGGTTGTCGGTGAAGGTGGACGGCTGCAGATGGACATGGGCGGTGGTGTCTCCGCAGCAGCAACCACCCTGTGGACGGCAGCTTTCTATGCCGGCCTTGAGCGGGTTGAACAAGGTTCGCACCTGATCTGGATTTCGCGCTACCGCCCTGGGTTAGAGGCAACGGTCGCCTGGGGCCAATTGGATCTCAAATTCAAGAATGACACCCCATCCGGCATCTTCATCACGACCAAGATGACGAACACATCGCTGACGGTCACGATGTGGGGGGAGAAGCAGTACGACGCGGTTAAGGCTGTGTCTGGTCCGAAGATGAACACTAAGGCGTTCACCAAGGAAGAAGCATCAGGCCCATCATGTGTGTCACAAGGCGGAGTTCCGGGATTCTCGATCGACGTCGATCGCCTGTTCTTCAAGGGCGGCGAACAGGTCAAGAAGCAGACCTTCACCACGTCGTACATCCCGGCAGCGCAGGTCACCTGTGTCAGGGAGCCAGCAAAACCGAAGCCCGCAAATGCCACCCCTGGAACCGCCCGCTAGTAGCGGATTCACTCAACACGTACTTCCACCCCCGCTGCGATTCTCCGTAGCAGTGGGCCGGGCATGTGTGGCATGCTCAGTCGTTAGATACTTGCACCAGAATTCCCACCGGCGCCGAAACCATGACGCGCAGACACGCTAAGGACAAGGAGCGTCCAAGTGACGTACACGATCGCCCTGCCATGTGTTGACCTCAAGGACAAAGCCTGCATCGAGGAATGTCCGGTTGATTGCATCTATGAAGGCGAACGGATGCTCTACATCCACCCCGACGAGTGCGTGGACTGTGGTGCCTGCGAGCCAGTCTGCCCAGTCGAGGCGATCTTCTATGAAGATGACGTGCCCGAGGAGTGGAAGGACTACACACCAGCGAACGCTGAGTTCTTCAACGACCTTGGATCACCCGGTGGAGCAGCAAAGCTTGGACTCATCGAGAAGGACGTCCCGCTCGTCTCTGCGTTGCCCCCACAGGAACACGACGAGTAGAACCCCGCAGATCCGTTGGTTTCCGGCCGCTTCTCCAAGATCGAGCTTCCCGACTTTCCGTGGGACCGCCTCGTTCCGATTCGGGCGGCCGCGGCTGCAGTGTCGGGGGGAGTTTGCGACCTCTCAGTTGGAACGCCAGTTGATCCAGTTCCGACGCTGATTCAGGACGCACTGGCCGGCGCCGCCGACTCGCCCGGCTACCCGACCACGCACGGCACCCCGGCGCTGCGAAATTCGATAGCGCAGTGGCTTGTTCGCAGCCTTGGCGCCGAGGGCGCTGATCCGGAGGCGATTTTGCCGACCGTTGGCACCAAAGAGCTCATCGCTGGGCTGCCGTCGTTCCTGGGCGTCGCGCCTGGCGAGAAGGTCGTGATCCCGGAGACCGCTTACCCCACCTACGAAGTCGGGGCGCTTCTGGCGCGAGCCATTCCGGTCCGGGCCGACTCGTTGACGCAGCTCGGTCCAAGTACGCCGGCGATGCTGTGGCTTAACTCCCCGTCGAACCCGACCGGCAAAGTCCTCGGGGTCGATCACCTGCGCAAAGTCGTCGAATGGGCGCGAGATCGTGGCGTGCTGGTGGTCAGTGACGAGTGCTACATCGAGCTTGGCTGGACGGATGAGGAGCCGGTCTCGATCCTGCATCCCTCCGTTTGTGGAGCCTCCCACGAAGGCCTGTTGGCGGTGCATTCGTTATCGAAGCGGTCGAATCTTGCGGGCTACCGATTCGGATTTGTAACCGGTGACGCAGGTGTGATCGCGGGCCTCCTGGAGGTGCGCAAGCACTCGGGATTCATGGTGCCAACGCCAGTCCAAGCGGCAGCAGCAGTTGCGTATGAAGATGACTCCCACGTCCGTGAACAGAAGGAGCTCTACCGCGCCCGCCGCGACGAGTTGTCGGCGGCGCTGCTTGGCGCTGGCTTCCGAATCGACGAATCCGCTGCGGGCCTGTACCTCTGGGCAACCCGTGGCGAACCCTGCATGGACAGCGTTGAGTGGCTCGCTGCCCGGGGAATCTTGGTTGCTCCGGGTGACTTCTACGGCCCGTCCGGTGCCCAACACGTGCGCGTGGCGCTGACTGCGACCGATGAACGCATCCATACGGCGGCGTCCCGGCTGCTAGCGCAATAGCCACCCGCTAACGTAGCGAGGCGTGAGCGCATCTGAAGACACGACCGCATCCACTGACTCGGCAACCTGGCAGTACTCCGGCGGCGAACTGGATCTGCCCCGAGTCGCAGCGACGCAGGGCGAAGACGGTCACAACATCGGCAAATTGCTCGCCACGACGGGCACAGTCACCCTCGATCATGGCTTCGTCAACACAGCATCCTGTACGTCGACTATCACCTACATCGACGGCGATGCCGGGATCCTGCGCTACCGCGGATACCCGATTGAGCAGCTCGCGGCGAGTTCGAGTTTCGTTGAGGTCTCCTACTTATTGATTTACGGTGCGCTGCCGACTGCGAGCGAACTTGCCGCGTTCGAGTCGAAACTTCGGATCCACACCCTGCTCCATGAGGATCTCAAGAACTTCTTCGACGGATTCCCGTCAGATGCGCACCCGATGCCTGTGCTTTCGAGTGCTGTCAGCGCGCTCTCGACGTTCTACCAAGATTCGCTGGACCCGTTTGATCAAGACCAGGTCGACATTTCGACGATCCGCCTGCTGGCGAAGGTACCGACCATCGCCGCGTACGCACTGCGCAAGTCGTTGGGGCAGCCGTTGCTCTATCCCGACAACGACCACGGCCTGGTTGACGGATTCTTGCGGATGACGTTTGGCTGGCCCGCTGAGCCGTATGAGGTTGATCCCGCGATCACCAAGGCCCTCGACATGCTGTTGGTGCTGCACGCCGACCACGAACAGAACTGTTCGACCTCGACCGTGCGGATGGTCGGTTCGTCTCACGCCAACCTCTTCGCCTCCGTTTCGGCGGGGATTAACGCTCTGTTCGGTCCGCTTCACGGTGGCGCGAATCAGGCCGTGCTTGAGATGCTCCAACAGATTCACGAGTCAGGCGACAGCGTCGACACGTTTATCGAGCGTGTGAAGAACCGTGAAGATGGCGTGAAGCTCATGGGCTTCGGCCACCGCGTCTACAAGAATTACGATCCGCGCGCGAAGCTCGTTAAGGCCGCAACCGACGATGTGTTCAAGGTGCTCAACGTCGATGACCCGCTCTTCGACATCGCTCGCCGACTCGAAGAGGTCGCGTTGTCTGATGAGTTCTTCATCGAGCGCAAGCTCTACCCGAACGTCGACTTCTACACCGGACTTACGTACAAGGCGATGGGCTTCCCCGTAAAGATGTTCACGGTGCTGTTTGCGCTCGGTCGGCTGCCTGGGTGGATCGCACAATGGCGCGAAATGATCAACGATCCGGCGACCAAAATCGGGCGACCCCGGCAGGTCTATCAAGGCAGCCCGGAGCGGAACTACCTCCCAATTGATGAGCGATAACGTCCGCGAAGTCAAAAAACCACCCGCGCGCTTCATTCAATGAGCAATGTGGCTGTAACTCGACAAACATAGCCCGGTAACCCGAGTAGGCAATGCTTGACGAATGAAGCATGGCTTGCCGTTGGGAGACCACGACTACGCTGATTGGGCGGTGAACGACATCAGTAATCCGACCGATGCGTCGATCGTTGGCGCTGACGAGAACGCACCACCAGTCAAATACGAACCAACCCCTGGCGCGTATGACGAGATGTATGACGCCGACGGGAACGCGCGCGAAGGGCTCGAACCGCTAGACCGGGCGTTGCGCAGTCTCGGAGATGACGGTTTGCGCGATCGTGGGCGCCTGCGCGATGCGCACCTCTCGGCACAGGGCATCACCTTCACGCTGTCGGGCCGCGAACGGCCATTGCCGATGGATCTCATCCCGCGCGTGGTGTCGGCGGCGGAGTGGCGCGTCGTCAGCGAGGGTGTGGCCCAGCGGATTCGGGCCCTAGAGGCTTTCCTTGCTGATGTCTACGATCGTGGCGACATCATGCGCGACGGGATCGTTCCCAAATCCTTGGTCACTAGTTCGAGTCACTATCACCGTCAGGCACACGGAATTGTCCCGCCCAACGGCGTGCGGATTCACGTGGCCGGCGTTGACCTCGTGCGAGACGAAGTGGGGAAGTTCCACGTCCTTGAAGACAACTTGCGTTCGCCTTCCGGTGTTTCCTACGTCTTGGAAAACCGGCGCACGCTCGCCCACGTCGTCCCAGAGGTGTTCACCGGATACCGGGTCAGCCCGGTCACCGAGTACCCCGAGCGGCTCTACCGAGCGCTGGCCGCTGCCGCGCCGCGGGACGTCCATGATCCGACCGTGGTGGTGCTCACCCCAGGGGTGTACAACTCTGCTCACTTTGAACATGCGTTCTTGGCACGCCGGATGGGTGCTGAGCTAGTTGAGGGTCGCGACCTGTTCTGTCGAGGCGGCTTTGTCTACATGCGTACTACCCAAGGCCCGCAACCGGTTCACGTGATCTATCGCCGCCTCGACGACGAATACCTCGATCCGGTGCAGTTCCGCGGAGACAGCGTGCTTGGTGTTCCAGGTTTACTTAATGCCGCTCGCGCCGGGGCAGTCACCATTGCCAACGGTGTCGGCAATGGAGTGGCCGATGACAAGGCGCTGTACCCATACGTGCCGAAGATCATCGAGTACTACCTCGGTGAGAAGGCGATCCTGCACAACGTCCCGACCCATGACCTGACCGATCCCGACGTGCGGGCGCATGTGCTTGAGCGCCTCGACACGATGGTGATCAAGCCCGTTGATGGCTCTGGTGGCTACGGATTAGTGATCGGCCCGAAAGCGACAGAAGCAGAACTTGAAGAAGTCGCGGCGGCGATCATCGCGGACCCGCGGTCCTGGATCGCGCAACCAGTCGTCACATTGTCGACCTCGCCGACAGTCGGGACCGGCGGAGCGGTTCAACCTCGACACCTCGACTTGCGCCCCTTCGCCGTGAACGATGGGAAGAAGATCTGGGTTCTGCCCGGTGGGCTGACTCGGGTGGCGATGAACGCGGGCAGTCTGGTTGTCAATTCCAGCCAAGGTGGGGGGTCCAAGGACACCTGGGTCTTGGCCGGAACAGGCGAAGAAGAGGACGGTGCATCGTTGAGTGCCGAAGCAGTCCTCGAAGCGCGTCGACTCAACCGTGGCTTGCCGACTGGCGGTCCGATCACGCCGCGCGTTTCGCTGCCCCACACGCATGAGGCTCGAATGCGTCAGCAAGAGGAACAACAGCAGCAGGCGTTCGATGAAGCTGTCGTTGATGCGCTACCGGTTGACGTGCCCGAGGTTGAGGAGTCGACATGCTGAGTCGCCTCGCCGAGAGCTTCTATTGGATTGGCCGCTACATCGAACGCGCCGAGGCAACAACGCGCCTGTTGACTGAGCACCACCAACTGCTCGTTGAAGACACTCGGGTACTACCGACAGATGGGTGTCGGGTACTCCTTGACGCGCTCAGTCTTGGCGAAGGCGAAGACAACCAGATCAGTACGCCACATGGCCTGGTTCGCGCCGTATTGGGTTCGCCGAGCGACCCGGGGACAATCGCTGGATCAGCGACCGCCGCACGTGAGAACGCCCGAGCGATTCGCGATGCGCTCTCCGGTGATGTGTTCGAAGCACTCAACAGCGTGCATCTAAGGTTGTCAGCGGCGACTGCCAGTGGTGTGGAGCCTGTGAGTCCGGGTGTCTTGCTCAATGGTGTGTTGGAACGTCTTGCGGTCGTCGCAGGTGTGCTCGATTGGACGAGCCCACGTGACGAAGCGTGGGTGTTCATGCGACTTGGACGAGCCCTCGAGCGGATCGATATGACGGCCCGACTACTGAAGGTTCGCCACGATCTCTTGTGGCCCGAAAGTGGGCCAGCTACCGCGTTGCGGTCTGCAGGTGGGTTGCACGCATTCCTGCGTGGCCGCCACCCTCTTACTGGCGATCAAGTTCGCTCGTTCTTAGTCCTTGACCCGACGTTTCCGCGTTCGATGCTTGGCTGCGCAGTGGCGGCTGAGCAGGCCGCCCGCGAGCTCGAGGCGATGGGGTCGGTGACGTCACACGGCGGGATTCTGCGGACCGTCGGCTTGCTGCGCAGCGAGCTTGAATTCGTTCCGGCAGAGCCAGAGCCGGAGATCGTGGATCGGCTCGCCGACTACGGGCTCGTCAGCGCACATGAAGCCGGTGCAGAGGTCCGCGATTCGTTCTTCGAGCAGATTGGCACTGTCGTATGGAGCCATTGACACGCCTCGTCGCGTCGACGCACGCACGGGGGATCGCATGAGTTGGCGACTAGAAGTCACGCATCACACCGGCCTTCGCTATTCCTCGCCCGTAGGAGTCTCGTTTAACGAGGCTCGGATGACCCCTGCCGACAACGGCGGGCAGTTGCTGATCACCCACGAACTCAGCGTGAGCCCAGGTGCGCGGGTTATCGGGTACACCGACTACTGGGGCACGCTCGTCGAAGCATTTGACGTTCATGAACCGCATACGACGTTGGAGGTTGTGTCCCATAGCGTCGTCGATACGCCACCGGCGCAGGTTCGTCCCGACGGGCTGAGCTGGGATTCCATCGCAGGTTCAGCGATTCGCGACACCTGGTGTGAGTATCTGCGGACATCTGACTACGTGGACAACGCGCTCGTGGACTCCCTGCGTATCGATGTGGTCGAGCGTTTGCGCACGCAGGCAACCCCACGGTTAGCAATCGATCAAGCGATGGCAGACGTGCAGAGTCGGATCCAGTACGCGAGCGGGACCACGTCGGTCTACACCACTGCGCGGCAGGCCTGGGAGGCCGGAACCGGTGTTTGTCAGGACTTCACCCACGCGATGCTCTCGCTCCTGCGGGCAGTTGGGATTCCGGCTCGCTACGTCAGCGGCTACCTGTACCCGAAGGAAGGCGAAATCGGCGAAAGCGTCACCGGTGAGAGTCATGCCTGGGTTGAGGCCTGGGACGGTGGATGGTGGGCGTGCGATCCAACGAACGGTTCCGAGGTCGGCGAGCGGCACACCGCTGTCGCGCGTGGCCGCGACTACGCAGACGTCAGTCCGCTGAAGGGGATCTACTCCGGCGGGATCTCCGAAGACCTAGGTGTCGAGGTCTCCCTAACCCGTCTGCCCCGCTAGCCCCACCGCCCGGTCACGGTTTGGTAGACACGCCCGGCCCGCCGGGCGTGTCTACCAAACCGTGACCGATACTCGGGGGATGGGTCA
>JBAYVO010000029.1:0-15793 GCA_041674545.1 Candidatus Nanopelagicales bacterium
ACCCGGGGGTTTCCATCTCAGTAGCTATGGGTAACAATAAGAACACAAGGCGTCACGTTCCCCCACGTGTTCGTCGAAGGGTTTCCCTTCATCAGGCCAGCGCTTCCCCCCAAGCGTGCTGGCGAAGTCGAAATGGCCCGGTGCGCGAGACGCACCGGGCCTTTCGCTTGCTTATGTGCGGTTAGCCCGCGGGTTAGCCCGCAGGTTAGTTGGTGAATTCGGCCGCGAGGAGTTCGGCAATCTGGGCTGTATTGAGAGCCGCGCCCTTGCGGAGGTTGTCGCCGCAGACAAAGAGGTCGAGCGCGTTCGGGTCGTCGATCGACTTGCGGATCCGGCCGACGTAGGTGGGGTCCGTACCTACGACATCGATCGGCGTGGGGAACTCCAGGTTCGCCGGGTTGTCGAGCAGAACCACGGACTCGGCCTGCCGTAGTAGCTCCTGCGCCTCAGTCTGATCCACCTCATGCTCGAACACCGCGTGGACAGCGAGGGAGTGAGTCGTGATCACGGGCACCCGGACACAGGTAGCTGCGACCTTGAGGTCTGGAAGTTCAAGGATCTTGCGGGACTCGTTGCGAACCTTGAGCTCCTCAGAGGTGTAGCCGCCCTGCTTCAGGGAACCTGCCCACGGGACCACGTTAAGCGCGAGGGGCGCGGGGAACGAGCCCCCTGCCTCGATGACACGGCGGACGTCTCCGGGACGTTCGCCGACAGTTCCATCTGCTGCGACAGCTGCGATCTGGTCGCGCAGTTCGTCGATTCCCGCTTGGCCCGCGCCAGAGGCGGCCTGGTACGACGCGACGACGATTTCCTTAAGTCCGTAGCGCCGGTGTAGAGCACCAAGCACGACGATCATCGACAACGTCGTGCAGTTTGGGTTGCTGATGATGCCGCGCGGACGGTTGGCTGCCGCGGCCGGGTTTACCTCGGGCACGACCAGCGGAATGTCGGGCTCCATGCGGAACGCACCTGAGTTGTCGACGGCGACTGCGCCGCGGGCAGCCGCGATTGGCGCCCACTGGGCAGACACCTCGTCCGGCACATCGAACATCGCGACGTCGACGCCGTCAAAGACCTCGGGTGCGAGGGCCTGCACCTCGACTTCTTCACCTCGAACGATCAGCTTCTTGCCCGCTGAACGAGCGGAGGCAACAAGCCGAATCTCACCCCACACGTCTACGCGAGTGGACAGCAACTCCAACATGACGGTGCCCACCGCTCCGGTGGCTCCGACGACTGCCAGTGTGGGCTTGCCTGAGCGTGCTTCGGCGTTCATCGACCTGTCCCTGCGTAGACGACGGCTTCACCATCGGCATCAAGACCGAAGGCGGTGTGGATTGCTTGCACGGCGCGAGTTGCGTCCTCGGCGCGCGTGACGACGGAGATGCGGATCTCCGACGTCGAGATCATTTCAACGTTGATGCCAGCATCAGCGAGCGCGCGGAACGTCGTCGCCGAGACCCCCGGATGTGACCGCATCGCGGCGCCAACCAACGAGACCTTCGCGACCTTGTCGTCGTAGGCGAGCGTCTCGAACCCGATGTTGTCTTTGTTCTCGCGCAGGACAGCCAGCGCGATGTCGCCGTGAGACATCGGCAGGGTGAAGGTGATGTCGGTGAGGCCGGCCGCGGACACGTTCTGGACGATCATGTCGAGATTGACCTCGGCAGCGGCGAGCAACTCGAAGACCGCCGCCGCGCGCCCCGGTTCATCGCGGACGCCGCCAATGGTGATCTTGGCCTCAGCCAGATCGTGGGCGACTCCGGAGATAATTGGCGCTTCCACGGCAACTCCTTCAAGCTCATACGACGAGGTAACAAGGGTCCCCAGCGAGTCGCTGAAGGACGAACGCACGCGCAGCGGCATGCCGTACCGGCGGGCGTACTCCACGCAGCGCAGGTGCAGCACCTTGGCACCGTTGGCGGCGAGTTCGAGCATTTCTTCGTACGTGATGACCGGGACTTTCCGGGCCTTCGGCGCGATCCGCGGATCTGCCGAGAAGATGCCGTCGACGTCGGTGTAGATCTCGCAGCGGTCTGCGTTCAATGCTGCCGCGAGCGCGACGGCGGTGGTGTCGGAACCGCCGCGGCCGAGGGTAGTGACGTCCTTGGTGTCCTGTGAGACGCCCTGGAAGCCCGCGACGATGGGGATCGCGCCGTCAGCGATGGCCTCGGTGATGCGGCCGGGCGTGACGTCGATGATCTTCGCCGAACCGTGTGCGGCGGTGGTGATGAAGCCAGCCTGCGAGCCGGTGTACGAGCGAGCTTGATAGCCAAGGTCAGCAATGGCCATCGCGAGGACGGCCATTGAGATCCGTTCGCCGGCGGTCAACAGCATGTCGAGTTCGCGGGCGGGGGGATTCGGCGAGACCTGCTCGGCGAGATCGATCAGCTCGTCGGTGGTGTCACCCATTGCAGAGACCACGACCGCGACGTCGTCACCATTCTTGACGGTGTCAACGATGCGTTGAGCCACCCGCCGCACGCTTGCTGCGTCGGCAACGGAAGATCCGCCGTACTTGTGGACGACCAGGCCCATTCACAGCTCCACATTGCGACGACGGTCCGGGCGCACCTACTGCGCCTCACTGTTGGTGGTCTTGACTGATTCGTTGCGTACCGATGCGTTGAGTGTGGGGTTGTTGGGGTCCAAACGGCCGTCTAGGCCCCAACAACCCCACACTCAACGTCAAAACCTGGGGCGAGTCTACCTGTTGGGAGAGGAAGGGCGGCGGGGGATTCTGGGAGGAGGTGTGGGAAGCGCGCGGCTAGGGCTCGATCCGGCGGCGGCCGGCGAACGCGCGACCTAGGGTTACTTCGTCGGCGTACTCAAGGTCACCACCGACCGGCAATCCGCTGGCCAGGCGAGAGACAGCGATGTCCATCGAACCCAACAGGCGTGCGAGGTAGGTTGCGGTCGCTTCGCCCTCAAGGTTCGGATCAGTGGCAATCACAACTTCCGCCACTCGACCATCTGCCAGTCGAGTCATGAGCTCGCGGATTCGCAGGTCGTCCGGGCCGACGCCGTCGATCGGGCTGATGGCACCGCCGAGCACGTGGTAGAGCCCACGGTATTCACGGGTCTTTTCCACCGCGACGATGTCTTTGGGCTCCTCGACGACACAGATCATGGACCGATCCCGGCGGTCGTCGACGCACACTCGGCAGCGTTCTTCCTCGCTGACGTTGCCGCATTCGGAGCAGAAGCGAACCTTCTCCTTCACGGTAATCATTGAGGCAGCGAGACGGCGAACGTCTTCCTCCTCCGACTGCAAGATAAAGAACGCAATGCGCTGCGCACTCTTGGGACCGATCCCAGGGAGTCTCCCTAGCTCAGTCACGAGGTCTGCAATTGCGCCGTCGAACATCGCTGTCAGCCCTCGTCGTATTCAGTGATCTTGACGCCGCCAAGTTCGCGCGCAAGGAGGTCGATCCCCGCGACTTCGTCAAGGTCGACGCTCTCGGTGACATCCTCAACGTGGGGTTCGGGCACGGATCCGCCTACCACTGGCGCAGTTCCTGAGCGCGATGAAGAACTGGCAGCGCGGGGCGCCGCAGCGGCACCATCTCCGATCACCAACTCGACTCGCAGGGGTGTGCCGATAACGGCAGTCGTCGCCTCTGTGATCGTCTCGTCGTGGCCGGAACTCTGTGAGAACCGTTTGACGGTGCCGACGTTCTCGTGGGAGGCAACGACGATGCCATCTTCAACGGAGAGTGGGTGTGCCTCTACGAGCAACATCCAGATGACCCGAGACTTGAGTTTCACTTCATCGAGCACAGACGGCCACAGGGCTCGGACTTGCTCGATCGAGACGCTGCCGCCGGGTGCGGGAGTAGGCGGCTTCGTCGGAGCGGCCGCGGCTGGTGCTTCGGGGACTTCTCGCGCGAGTTGATCTGCTGCCGTCGGTTCCCGCTTTTCGGTAGGTGCTGTCGACGTTGAGGGTGCGACTTGCGAAAGGCGCGGTGGCACCGGTGGAGCGTCAATGCGCGACGGCTTACTCGCGGCCTTTGCTGGTGGCCGGGTCACCTGCGGCGCGGGGTCCGGCGCGTCTGCCTGTTGCCGGCTTTCCTGCGGTGCGGGGTCCGCTGGTTGAGGTCGCGAAGTGGCTGGGGCTGGGGCTGGGGCTGGCCCGACGGTTCCAGCAACCACGCCCGGCGAGCGTTCGAGCTTCTCGACGCGCGCAACAAGCGTGTCCTGACCCGCATCGGCTGCAGGCAGGACCAACCGGGCCGCAAGGAGTTCTAGTTGAAGGCGAGGTGCGGTCGCACCCTTGAGTTCCGAAAGGCCCTTGCTCACGAGTTCCGCATTGCGGGTCAGCGCGCCGGGGCCAAATTGCGATGCCTGAGCGCGGAGTTCTTCGACCCGCTCGTTGGGGCCATCGATGAGTCCCGCCTCAGCGGCGTCCGGCACGCCCGCGACGATCAGCAGGTCGCGTAGTCGCTCCAACAGGTCGGTGACGAACCGGCGCGGATCGTGGCCCGTTTCGACCACGGTGTCCACCAACTTGAACATGGCGGCTCCGTCGTATTCGGCCATGGCGGCCACGACCTCGTCGATCAGTGCGGAGTCGGTAACCCCGAGTTGATCTGCGGCCTCGTCGTAGGTAAGTCCCTCCGGGCCTGATCCCGCCAGTAGTTGGCCCAGGATCGACAACGAGTCCCGCACCGAGCCGCCCGCGGCGCGGCTTACTAGGGCAAGCGCAGCGGGATCAGCGGTGAACTCTTCCTGGGCGCAAATGCTGGCGAGGTGAGTCTGCAAGGTGCGTGCAGGCACCAGTCGGAAGCCGTAGTGGTGCGTGCGGGAACGGATGGTTCCAATGATCTTGTCAGGTTCGGTCGTGGCGAACACGAAGCGCAAATGCGGCGGCGGTTCTTCGACCAGTTTGAGCAGCGCATTCGCCGCACCAGGCCCAAGCTGGTGGGCCTCATCAATGATGTAGATCTTGTACCGGCTGCTTGCGGGTGCGTAGACGGCTTTCTCGCGCAGGTCGCGGGCATCGTCGACCAGGCCATGCGTTGCTGCGTCGAGTTCAATCACATCGATGGAACCGGGGCCGTTCGGCGCAAGGTCGACGCAGCTATTGCAGACACCGCACGGTGTCGACGTTGGGCCTTGCTCGCAGTTCAACGAGCGGGCAAGGATGCGCGCGCTCGACGTCTTGCCGCACCCACGCGGACCGGAAAACAGGTACGCGTGATGCACCCGGTCGTTGTCTAGCGCCCGTCCGAGCGGCTCGACGACATGATCTTGACCGATGACGTCAGCCAGCGATGCTGGGCGGTATTTGCGGTACAGGGCGAGGCTCACGCGGTCACCTTACGTGCCGTCAGCACCGGGCGTTCGGCCGTTTGCCACATTGCCGATCGCTTGAGGGGTCACTGCGAACAGCGTGCGTGATTTATGCGCTATATCCACACTTATCACGCACGCTGTTGCGAACATGCTCCGAATTAGTGGGTGCTCGTGGGGTTGGGGGCGTCTGTGGCGGGCGCTGAAGGGCCCGCGGAGCCGCGCGCGCCGTCCGTCACGTCGGCAACCGGGCCGTGAGCGGGCCTCACCGAAATACGATCAATGAAGGCAAGCGCAACCGCCGAGAACACAAACGTCAGGTGAATGATCACTTGCCACATGATTGTTTCGGACGGTAATTCAGTGGCGTTGATGAAGGTCGCAAGCAGGTGGATCGATGAGATGCCCACGATCGCCATTGCGAGTTTGACCTTGAGCACGTTCGCGTTGACATGGTTGAGCCATTCCGGCTGGTCGGGGTGGTTACCGATTCGCAGCCGCGCGACGAAGGTCTCGTACCCGCCAATAATCACCATGATCAACAAGTTCGCGATCATGACGACGTCAACGAGAGCAAGCACCGCGAGCAGGACACCGTTGTCGGAAAGCTCCACGCTGTCCGACGTCACCAGGTGCCAGAGTTCCAGCATGAAGCGCCAGACGTAGTAAGCCTGCGCGACGATCAGCCCGAAGTAGAGCGGGGCCTGCAGCCATCGACTCAGGAAGACCAGGTAGCCGAGGTTGACCCTCGACAACTGGTGATCTGCGGCTGACTGATTCGGCGAATTGTTCGCCACGATGACCCTCCCCCAGGGCTATGCGTACCCACCTTCGACCCCCGTTTGGTAGACACGCCCGGCGGGCCGGGCGTGTCTACCAAACGGGGAAGGCGCTGGCGGAGGATAGGGGATTCGAACCCCTGAGGGCGTTAACCCAACCCGCTTTCCAAGCGAGCGCCATAGGCCACTAGGCGAATCCTCCGTCGAGCAGATTACCTGTTGTCGCTGGTCGATCTGCAGCGAAGTCCGAATCTGGCTGCATTCGCCAAAGATCTGCAGCCGAGTTCGCGCCCGGGTTGCCCGAGTCGAACGCCACACTCAGGCGAGCCGACCTGCGAAATCCCGGGCCGAGCGCGCGATTCGCGGACGCACCGACCACGTACCGGTTGCAAGAGCATCGCGGGCACCTGCCTGCGTAAGCAGAGAAGTGGCGCCACCAGCTTGACCTCACGAGGGCGGCCCGGCGTAAGGTTCTCCTTGACCCCTCGTGCGGCGTCATCTTGTGAATCCCCCAGGGCCGGAAGGCAGCAAGGGTAAGCGGGCTCTGACGGGTGTGCGGGGGGTCCCTTCTTTCCATCAGGATGCGGGCTCATGCACCGCACGGGTTCCACTAGTCGCCCCGCCCGGACTCCCAGGGCGCCGATTGCCGAAGTCGCGTGAACGGGCCAACGGCAATATGCTTAGGGAGTGATCTTCAAGGCAGTTGGCGACAAGCGCCCATACCCCGACCATGGCCTCGGCGTGACGGAATGGGCGGGACTGCCGCCCAGCCAGGTTCGACTCGCTGAGCTGATCACCACGAAGAGCACCCTTGACCTTGAGGCACTGCTTTCCGAGGACTCCACTTTCTTTGGCGACCTGTTTGCGCACGTCGTCAAGTTTGAAGGCGATCTGTATCTCGAGGATGGTCTGCACCGAGCCGTACGGGCAGCACTCCAACAGCGGCCGACGCTCCACGCCCGAATCCTCGACCTCGACACCACGAATCCTGCCGACCTCCACCACCGTCCGGCGGGTTAGCAACGAAAGTTGAACCACTTGGTTCACCGGCATGCCCGACCTTGAAGGCCGGATTGCGGCATTCTTGGACAGCCCGCACGATCTTCGTTTCCTACACGTCGGAGTCCAAGTGATACATCTATTCAGATCAGCTAGCGCTGTCGCGTGCACTGGCGCATTGTTTGCGGCAGCTGTTGTGGCTGCACCGTCCGCAACGGCAGCAGCGGGCTGTGACACGACCACCCCCGCGCTCGGCAGTAGCGCAACCTGCACCACTCCAGGCACTGACCAACTCACAGTTCCGGCCGGTGCCGCGCAGGTGGAACTCACCGTTGTCGGTGGTGGCGGCGGCGGTTCACATATGGGCACCGCATTTTCCTCAGGTGGTGGAGGCGCGATCATCACCGGAACTGCGACGTTGCCAACCGGAACAAGCTACATCGCGGTAGTGGTGGGTGCCGGCGGAGCGGGCGGCGCCGGCGGAACCAGCAATCAAACCAACGGTTCGGGCGGCGAAGGCAGTGGGGCGTTTGCCTACGACGTCGGGAACAACCTCCTCGGAGAACTTGCGATCGCTGGCGCGGGCGGCGGCGCCGGCGGATCAAGCACCGCCGCCGGAACTGGCCTCAACGGAGCTGGCGGATCGGCGGGCATCAATTCGTCAGCCGACGCAGCTGCTGGAACGACGGGCGGGTATAACGAATTCTACCTAGGCGTTGGCGGTAGCCCTGGGACGTCAAGTGGCGGCGGCGCCGGAGGTACCGGAAACCTTGCATCGATTGGCGCTGCAGTAGACGGGGGCGCCGGTGGAGACCATGTCGTTGGCCAAATAGCGGCTGGCGGAGCGGGTGCGATTTCAAGTCCACGCAGCGCCGCGTCCGGCGGTGGAGGTTACACCGGCGGCGGCGGCGGAGGTCTTGGCTCAATCAGCCAAACTGCCGGCACGACGAACCAATTCGCAGGCGGCGGTGGCGGCGGTGGAATGTCATACGTGGATCCGACGCTATTCCCTGATCCGAGCTTCGCCACTGCAACAACCGGCTCGGGCAGCCCTGGTGCTGGCACACCGTCGGGCAACCCCTCCGCTGCGGGCTCGGGAGGTGACGGATCGGTGGTGTTGACCTTCGAACCCGAAGCACTTGCAGTCACCACGATCGCCCCCACGTCTGGTCCGGAAGCAGGCGGAACAGTCGTCACCATAAGCGGATCTGGATTCGTCGCTGAGACCACGGTGACAATCGGTGGCGTTGCTTGTGCTCCCGTGGTCTTCACCTCCGCGACAAGCATCAGCTGCACGACCGGCGCTGGCACAGTCGGCGTGGTTGATGTCGTGACTGCCAACCCTGACGACCAAACGGCAACGCTGGCTGGAGCATTCACGTACGTTGCAACGCCACCCGCTGACCTGACCTGCCCACTGACGGTCACTGGCGCACGCTCGTCGAGCAAGGCCTTGCCGCTCAACAAGCGCGTGGTCTTGGTCAAGCGTATGGAAACGGTGCCGCAATGCAAGCTCGCCATCAAACGCACGTTGAAGGCGCGTGGCGATATCGGCGGCATTTCGGTGCGGATCAACAAGACCACTGGCCGTGTCACGGCGCTCTCAAACACTCGCACTGGTCGTGTGTCACTGCGCGCGCAAGCCATCAAGGTCGAGTCCCCGTACACGGTGAACTCCGCTGTTTGGACACGTAGCTGGAAGGCAAAGCGCTAGCGCGATTGGTCGCAGAGTCAAGGCCACTTGCACGACAGTTCGTGTGAGCGGGTACCTTTTCCCGCGGTGGCGTGTCCGAGCGGCCGAAGGTGCAACACTCGAAATGTTGTGTGGGGTCAAACCCACCGTGGGTTCAAATCCCACCGCCACCGCCAAACAACCAACCGTCAGGGCTTGTCCCTGGCGGTTGGTTGTTTAACAGCTGACTGCGGGATTTGGGAGCGCTGTCTTGTGAGCGTTAGCGAACAGCGCGGTTCCCACCGCCACCGCCAAACAACCAACCGTCAGGGCTTGTCCCTGGCGGTTGGTTGTTTAACAGCTGACTGCGGGATTTGGGAGGCGCGTCAAACGAGCGTGAGCAAGTGCGCCGGTTCCCACCGCCACCGCCCGTTCACCCGAAAGTCCCTCACCACGCGCTTTCGACTCCAACTTCCGGTCTACTTCTTCCTATGAAACTGCGCTCCGCACTAGCGACGGTCACGGCAACAGCACTCGCAGCTACTGCTGTGGTAGCAACTGCTACACCTGCATTGGCGGGATCCGAGAGTTTCACGACGGCAGGTAGTGCCACGTTCACGATTCCCTCCGGCGTCACCACGTTTACAGTGGTCGTCACCGGTGGCGGTGGCGCAGGGGCAAGTGCGAGCGGCGGCGGTGGTTGTCGCATCACCAAGACCTTCACCGGCCAAACCCCTGGAACGAGTATCCCGCTCGTCGTCGGTGCTGGCGGATCGGCACCGATTGGATTTGGTGGTTCGGGCGGCGGCGGTGGCGGTTCAACGTTCGGAAGCTCAGGTGCCGAACAAGTCATCGCTGGCGGCGGAGGCGGTGGCGGCGACAACGGCGATACCAGCAACGGCGACGGCGGAACAGGCTGCATTGGTAACACCCAGGCCGGTGGGGCGGGTACGAACGCAAACGGTGACGACGGCAATCCGTACAACGCTCCAGGCGGTGGCGGTGGTACCGGCACAACCAGCGGTAGTGGCGGCGGCGACGGAAGCAGCGGGACAACAGGCGGCGCTAACGGCGACGGTGGCGATGGCCAGGCTGGTACCAGCGGTGCGGGCGGCGCCGGCAGTGGCGGCGGCGCAGGCGGCAACGGTGGCACCAACGGCGGTGGCGGCGGAGGCGGCGGATACGCCGGCGGCGGTGGCGGCGGCAGCGACAACTTCTATTCCGGCGGTGGAGGCGCAGGTAGCTCCTACGGCGGTGAGACGGGCAGCGCGACGTTTGCACCGTGGTCAAACGGCGGCAGCGGCGGAGGCAACGGTGCGCCTGGTTCCGTCACGATCTCGTGGCCCTCACCCGGGCCCTTGACCTTTAGCCCAAGCCCAGTTGCATTCGGCAATGTGGTCGTCGGTGAAGCAACCACAACCACGGTTACAGTGACGAACACGGGCACAGCAACAGCGTCGCCTTCGGCAATCACGCCCGCAGGTTCTGGTGTGACGGTGACCGGTGGGACATGTTCGACTTCGGCTTCAATCGCCGCCAGCGGCACCTGCACTGTGACTCTCCAGTGGATTCCGGCTGCTCTCGGTGCACTGGCGAGCGGTTCATTGACCGTCGCATATCCAGACGGGACCGCGGCGTCGAACGACGTTTCGATCACCGGAACCGGTGTACAACCCGGACCGCTGACCTTCGGCCCAGATCCGGTCGATTTTGGGTCCGCCACGGTTGGGCAACCAACCTCCGCGACAGTCACGGTGACGAACACGGGCGCAAGTGATGCAACGCCGTCTGCGATCACGCCGAGCGGCCCGGGAGTCACCGTCACGGGTGGTACTTGTGCCACTGCGACTCCCCTCGCCTCGGGCGGAACCTGCACAGTGGTGTTGACGTGGACGCCAATAACTGATGGCGCCTTGGCCTCGGCAAGCCTCGCGATCTCCTACCCCGACGGCGCGAGCTCATCGAGTTCCGTGAGCCTCATCGGGACGGCGTCCTCAGGTTCGACACCGGTCGTCACGACCACGTCGAAGCCGCGCAAGGTCGACGTGAAGGGTGGACCGAACGCACGAAAGTACGTAGTGACGTGGAAAGCGCCAACGAGCGGCACGGTGGACAGCTACCGCCTCCTCGTGAATAAGAAGCGCCTCGGCAAGGTCATCATCCGTAAGGACCTTTCGAAGCTGGCTCGCACGTACACGATCCCTCGGGCCCAGTTGCTGCAGTCTCAGTCGCGGGCTCTCGCGCCTCGAGGCGACATGGCAGTGTTGCTGTTCCGCGTGCGCGTCCAGGCGATCAACGCGGCAGGAACCAGTCCCGCTGGGATCGCGTACATCCGCGTCATCCCCTAACCCTCGTACCCGCTGGCCGCGATACGCAGTTCGAACTGTTTGTTGCCATCGCGGTCACCATGACGTTTGATGAAGAACGTGTGCTTGCCTGAATTCCACCGTTCTTCTTCGCCGACGCTGAAGTAGTTCATCAGGCCGTCGACGGACGCGTTCGGCGAGCCGATAGTCGGGTTCGAGAAGTCGACTTCGTGCTTGCCACCGTTGCTGAAGGTCTCCAACTCAACATCGTCGATGCCGCTTCGGTTGCCTTTGAAGTAGGTCGACTGTCCCGGTTGAAGCCGCTCGGTCCAGTCAGCGTTTCGATCGGTGACGTTGACCTGCCAGCGCTTGAGGTCGCTGTAGACCTTGACCTCCACACCCATCGCCCCCCTCGGGACTGCGCTGTCGGGCTGGGGTGAAGCGACCGTAGTCGTGGAGGTTAGGGGCGTCGGCGCGTTCCCTGCCAACGCCGGCACTGCCGGGGCGATGACCGCAACCGAGGCGATCGAGATGCTTGCGAATGAATATGCGAACCGACGGTTCATGGAGTTCTCCTAGTTACGCGGTGGCTGACGGTGCGTCGGCCGCTTGCCAGCAGCCTGCTCAGAACTGGCGCTCGACAAACGCCGGACAACTGCCGGAACGGTCCTGCACATCAATCGCGGTTCAACGGAATGCAGCCTGGGCAAATCTTCGTCAGCAAGCTCCACCAGCTTCAACACCACCATTCGAAGGTAGGCACCATGAGCAACCACATCAGCGCACGTAGGACCGGGTACATCGCAGGCGTTGGACTCGCCGCAGTCCTGCTCGGCACTCCAATCGCAAGTGCTTCGGCAACACCAACCGAAGCCGACAACCTCCAGGGCCGGCTCGGCGTCAGCATGGAACTACGCAACATGAGCACGGTCGACACCATCAAGGTCAAGGACCGCGACACCGGCCGCGAAGTTTCACTCGCACCCGGCGAGAAGGCGACCTTCGCTGAGCACTTCCACGCAGCAGTCGACGAGCTCGAACTGAAGGCGTGGAAGTCCGGCGACGGGGACGAGATCGACGCAGCCAACCCGACGTTCAGCTGGCCGAACGTGACCATCGACGGTGACAACGAGAACTTCTCAACCGGCGAGACGAAGACCTTCCTCAGCGACTCCGGCACCCGCTACAAGGTGACCCGCAACAACGACTCGGGCGAATACAAGACGTTCTACACCGAGATCACGCCAGGTCATTCGTTCTAGTCGCGCATCTTGAATCCACCCAACCCCCTAATCCACCCAACCAACAACCTCCCCAAGGAATCGACATGAACCTCACTGCAAAGCTCTTGACAGTCGGCACGGCGGCCATCGCCATCGGAACCCTCGCCGCTGCACCCGCCGCCGCGGCCCCGGCACCAGCGTCCGCGACGACAGCCGTCGAATCAGGCCCGGCGTTCTTTAGCAAGAAGGGCGTGGAAATGAACGTCGTCAATGACAGCAACACCACACAAAGCCCTCAGTCTTTCTGGATTCGCGAGTGGCAGTCAGGCAACTTCACCTGGATCACCCGGGGCGAGGTCAAGCCCGGTGAGTCGCGAACGTTCTCGGGCAACGAAGATGCGATTGATGACAAGGAACTACGGATCTTCTACAACTTCGAGGACTACCGCCAAAACGTCGGTTCGTACACGGAGATCGACGCCTCAAACCCACGCACCAGTTCGCCGAACATCTCCGTCGGGGGCATCAACAAGTGGTTCCTTGAAGGCACCCGTCACCAATGGGAAGAACAAGGCGTTCGCTACGTCGCCGAGCGCCACGGAGATTCGAGCAAATTCAAGGTCTTCACCATGAAGATCACGCGTTAGCCTGATCAACGTGTCCACCACTAAGGCAACGTTGGCGAAGGTTGCATCGCTGGCTGGCGTCTCCAAGAGCCAAGCCAGCGATGCACTTCGTGGTAGCGGACGGGTATCCGAGGAAAGCCGTCGCAAAGTGCTCGCTGCAGCCAAGGAGTTGGGATACCGCACGGATTCCAGCGCTCGGTCCTTGCGCAGCGGATCAAGTCGCCTGATCGCGATCCACCTTGACCCAGCTTCAACACAAGACGGCGAGGGCGGGCTCTTGCCGTTCTGGTCGCGATTCTTAACAAACTTCGCCAACACCGTCGAGTCGTACGGGTATCGCACGGTACTTGACGTTGGCAGCACCCACGACGAGATGTTCGATCTACCCGCAAGCGCAGTGATCTTCGTGTCGACGACGGAGTTAGCCGTTGAGGTCCCGTCCACCAGTGGGTTCGGGCGGATCGTTTCATTCTTTGGTTCGCGTCAGTTCGCATCACCGGATCACGCGACCTTAATCGACTGCAGCCATGACTACGTGCAGATCGGCGACGACGTCGCGGCTCACTTCGCGAAAGCTGGTGCCGACGTTGTGTTGATCCTGCGCCGACCAGGGCAGCACGCGTATCAAGATGCAATAGAAACGCAGCTGAGCACGCAACTCGCCGCCGTCGGGATTGACGTCGTCTCGCGACAATCCGACGGCTCAGCTAGCGGTCAAGCGGAGATGGTGAAACATACGATGGCCGAGCTCGAGATCGACGGCGTCTTCAACCTCGGTGGAAGCCTCTCCAGCGTCGTTGACGCGCTCCGTTCACAGGGATTGGAACCATCTGAGTCTGCCGCGCGAGGCGGCGCGGTCGTCGTAAATCAATCTGACACTCTCGGAGACCAGATTGGGCTCGGCATGATCACCCTCCTCAAACTTGAGGGGGGCAAAATGGGCATCGACATCGGTGACCACATCGTCGCCGCCATTTCTGGGCGACCCACCGAGCTTGTGACCTTCGAACACTCACTTACAGTGATGGATCAACGTTAGTTGGCTCACTTTGAGCGAAGTTGAACCAGTTGGTTCACCCTCTAGGTGAGCAAAAGCGCCCGCCTGCCTTCAGACTCAGGGACGAGGATCTCGCCATGTCCAAGCTGTCGTGATCCCACTCCCTAAGCCGGACTCGAGGCCTCCATCAGCCTCAATTCAGGCAGTGGGCACCGGTCACAACAACGCGGATCCACCCTCCGCACAACCGAAGGACTTGAAGATGAATCCGAGATCGCTCGCATGTGGCGCAGTCACGACATCGCTAGTTGCTGGCGCCTTCGTCTTCGGCGCCCCCACCGTCGCAAATGCTGCTGGCAATCCGATCACCTTCGCCGCGGCAACAGCCGTGTCCTCTGGTGGGAATCCGATCGCTGTCGCCAACGGGGACATGGACGGCGATGGTGACCAGGACGTGGTTGTTGCGTCAGTCGATGACGATCAACTTGAGATCTACCTCAACGATGGCACCGGCGCACTCACCGCGGGTCCAACCCAAGACGCGCTTGGACTCGACGACAAGCTCTACGTGCAACGCCTGTCGACCGCCGACTTCAATGGTGACGGCTTCGATGATGTGGTCCTCGGCTACTACGACAGCGACGGCGAAATCAACGTGTTCATGAATGACGGGGCCGGCAACCTGCTTCCTGGCACAGCATTCACCGTCGCCGAAGCTGGCTACCCCGACCTGGTTGCGACGGCGGACTTCAACAACGACGGCAATATGGATATCACCACCGGCAACTGGTACCGGAGCGTGAGCGTGCTGTTAGGCAACGGCACCGGTGGTTTCCCCAGCATCGATGAATATGCGATGGATGGAGTCAATTTCAATTCCGGAACTAGTTCAATCGCTACTGGCGACTTCAGCGGCGACGGCCTCCCCGATATCGCAATATCCGCATATCCGCTCCAGGCAGCGTTCCTGACGAACAACGGTGACGGCACGTTCACGATTTCGCAGCGGTCGCCCAGCAGTCCTCCTGGGATGGGCACGATCGCACGTGGTGCGGTTCTGCGCGACATCGACAGCGACGGCTCCCTCGACTTCGTCACCGCGACTGCGGAAAACCAGATCGTTGCGTGGATGAACGACGGCACCGGAACGTTTGCTGATCCGTCGGTGGCTGCAGCGACTTCCGCTGGCAGCAACCGTGGCCTGGCGTCAACGGACTTCAACGGCGACGGGATTGCCGACTTGGTTGCGGGCAATAGCTCCGCCTCGGCGGTCGATGTCCTCGCAGGAAACGGCGACGGCAGCTTCGAGACACCGACTACCCCATCAACCGGAGCAATGGAAGCACCCGGCAGCGTGCAAACCGCAGACATGAACGGCGACTGCCGACCCGACGTTGTGACCGGTGGAGTCAATTCAAGCAACGCTGGAGTCCTGCTCAATACCTCCGAATGGCCCGCCGTTGCAGCCATCACCAACTCCCCCAATGCTGGCCCGAAGGCGGGTGGCAACACCGTCGAAATCCTCGGTACCGGGTTGGACTCCAGCTGCGAAGTCACGGTGAACGGCACGAAGGTTCCCTTCACCGTGATTGACGGCGGCAAGCTCCGAATCGTGATGCCAGCCGGAACCGGAACAGTCAACATCCGGGTCAAGAACGGTCGCGGCGACGCCGAGCAGAGCTACCGCTACGAGGGCGCCGAGCCGCCACCCCCCACTCCAACTCGCGAGATCGTGACCATCAGCGCGGGCAACGTCAAGGGAAGCGGTAAGAAGAAGACCGTCAAGCTGACCGGTGAGACTCGCGGCAAGAAGAAGAAGGTCTACATCTACCGTGCCGCTACCCGCAAGGGCTCCGCGCAACTCATCGCGGTTCGCACCAGCAAGAACCACATGTACCA